>NZ_JBVIHJ010000019.1:163282-205048 GCF_055570355.1 Streptomyces sp. NPDC031225
TTTTGTTCGTGGTCTGTTATGGGGGTGGGTGCTCTTGCTTCCCCTCCCCCCCCCCCCCCCCCCCCCCCCCCCCCCCCCCCCCCCCGGGCCCGGACGCGCCCTAGGCGCCTTCCTTGCGCAGCCGGAACCAGTAGAAGCCGTGCCCCGCGAGGGTCAGCAGGTACGGCAGCTCACCGACCGCCGGAAAGCGCACCCCGCCGAACAGCTCCACCGGGTGCCGTCCGTTGAAGGCACTCAGATCCAGTTCCGTCGGCTGCGCGAACCGGGAGAAGTTGTGCACGCACAGGACCAGGTCGTCCTCGTACTCCCTCAGGAACGCGAGCACCGCCGGATTGGAGGACGGCAGCTCGGTGAAGGACCCGAGCCCGAAGGCCGGGTTCTGCTTGCGGATCTCGATCATCCGGCGGGTCCAGTGCAGCAACGACGAGGGCGACGCCATCGACGCCTCGACGTTGGTGACCTGGTAACCGTAGACCGGGTCCATGATGGTCGGCAGGGACAGCCGCCCGGGGTCACAGGACGAAAAACCCGCGTTACGGTCAGGTGTCCACTGCATCGGGGTGCGTACGGCGTCGCGGTCGCCGAGCCAGATGTTGTCGCCCATGCCGATCTCGTCGCCGTAGTAGAGGATCGGCGAGCCCGGCAGGGAGAGCAGGAGCGCGGTGAAGAGCTCGATCTGGTTGCGGTCGTTGTCCAGGAGCGGGGCGAGCCGCCGCCTGATGCCGATGTTGGCGCGCATACGCGGGTCCTTGGCGTATTCGGCCCACATGTAGTCGCGTTCCTCGTCGGTGACCATTTCGAGGGTGAGCTCGTCGTGGTTGCGCAGGAAGATGCCCCACTGGCAGTTGGAGGGGATCGCCGGTGTCTTGGCGAGGATCTCCGAGACGGGGTAGCGCGATTCGCGGCGCACGGCCATGAAGATGCGGGGCATGACCGGGAAGTGGAAGGCCATGTGGCATTCGTCGCCGCCGGACTCGTAGTCGCCGAAGTAGTCGACGACGTCCTCCGGCCACTGGTTCGCCTCCGCCAGGACCACCGTGTCCGGATAGGAGGCGTCGATCTCCTTGCGGACCCGCTTGAGGAACTCGTGGGTTGCCGGAAGGTTTTCGCAGTTGGTGCCTTCCTCCTGGTACAGGTACGGCACCGCGTCCAGGCGGAAACCGTCGATACCCAGGTCCAGCCAGAAGCGCAGGGCCGAGATCATCTCCTCCTGCACGGCCGGGTTCTCGTAGTTGAGGTCCGGCTGGTGGGAGAAGAAGCGGTGCCAGTAGTACTGCTTGCGGACCGGGTCGAAGGTCCAGTTGGAGGCCTCGGTGTCGACGAAGATGATCCGCGCGTCCGGGAACTGCTTGTCGTCGTCGGCCCACGTGTAGTAGTCGCCGTAGGGGCCGTCGGGGTTGGCGCGGGACTCCTGGAACCACGGGTGCTGGTCGCTGGTGTGGTTCATGACGAAGTCGATGATCACGCGCATGCCGCGCTGGTGGGCGGCGTCGACGAACTCCACGAAGTCGGCGAGGTCACCGAATTCCGGCAGCACGGCGGTGTAGTCCGAGACGTCGTAGCCGCCGTCGCGCAGCGGTGACTTGAAGAACGGCGGCAGCCACAGGCAGTCGATGCCCAGCCACTGCAGGTAGTCGAGCTTGGCGGTGATGCCCTTGAGGTCGCCGATGCCGTCGCCGTTGCTGTCCTGGAAGGAACGGACCAGGACCTCGTAGAAGACGGCTCGTTTGAACCAGTCGGGGTCGCGGTCCTTGGCGGGGGTGTCCTCGAAGGTGTCGTGGACGGGCTCGTTGACGATCATGGAGTGGGTGACCCTCCGATCTGCGGGGTGGACGGTCGCAGGACGGTGAGGATGTGCGCGGGACGAGTGCCCGGTTCGAGACGCACGTAATTCGCCCTGCCCCAGTGATAGTTCTCACCAGTGAGCTCGTCGCGCACCGGTACCGACTCGTGCCAGTCCAGGCCGAGTTGCGGCATGTCCAACGAGACCGTCGCCTCCTGGGTGTGGTGCGGGTCGAGGTTCACGACCACCAGAACCGTGTTCGAGCCGCTCCGCTTCGAGTACGCGATCACCTCGTCCTTGTCCGTGTGGTGGAAGTGGAGATCACGCAGCTGCCGCAGTGCCGGACTGTCCCGCCTGATGGTGTTGAGCCGGGTGATGAGGGGCGCGAGGGAGTCCTCGCTGTCCCAGTTGCGGGCCTTGAGCTGGTACTTCTCCGAGTCGAGGTATTCCTCGCCGCCCGCGCGCAGCGGGGTGTTCTCGGCGAGTTCGTAGCCGGAGTAGATGCCCCAGGTCGGCGAGAGGGTCGCGGCCAGGACCGCGCGCAGGGCGAACGCGGGACGGCCGCCGTGCTGGAGGTGTTCGGGCAGGATGTCGGGGGTGTTGGCGAAGAAATTCGGCCGCATGTAGGAGGCCGCCTCACCCGACAGCTCACTCAGGTACTCGGTGAGTTCTTCCTTGGTGGTGCGCCAGGTGAAGTAGGTGTAGGACTGCTGGAAGCCGATCTGCGCCAGCGTGTGCATCATCGCCGGCCGCGTGAACGCCTCCGCCAGGAAGATCACATCCGGGTCGCCGGCGTTGATCTCGCCGATCACGCGTTCCCAGAAGACGACCGGCTTGGTGTGCGGGTTGTCCACCCGGAAGATCCGCACCCCGTAGTCCATCCAGTACCGCAGCACCCGCACCGTCTCGGCGATCAGCCCGTCCAGATCGGCGTCGAAGGCGATCGGATAGATGTCCTGGTACTTCTTCGGCGGGTTCTCCGCGTACGCGATGGTGCCGTCGGCGCGGTGATGGAACCACTCCGGATGCTTGTGCACCCAGGGATGGTCGGGAGAGCACTGCAGGGCGAAGTCCAGCGCGATCTCCAGACCCTGCTCCCGCGCCTGCCGGACGAACCAGTCGAAGTCCTCGATCGTGCCCAGATCCGGGTGGACCGCGTCATGCCCGCCCTCCGGCGAACCGATCGCCCACGGCACCCCCACATCCTCCGGACCGGCGGACAGGGTGTTGTTGCGGCCCTTGCGGAAGGTGCTGCCGATCGGGTGGATCGGCGGCAGATAGACCACGTCGAAACCCATCGCGGCGATCGCCGGCAGCCTCCTGGCCGCCGTACGGAACGTGCCGTGCGGCCGCTCCGGGGTGCCCTCGGAGCGGGGAAAGAACTCGTACCACGAGCCGAACAACGCCCGCTCCCGCTCCACCAAAAGCGGCAACGTCTCCGACGCCGTGATCAACTCCCGCAGCGGATACCGGGCCAGGATCTCGTCCACTTCGGGCGTCAACGCGGCGGCGAGGCGGGCGGCGGCGGGCCGGGTGTCGTCCCGCAGGGCGCTGATGGCCGCGAGGATCACGGTGTTCCGGCCGTCGTCGGGGACGCCGGCCGCGGCTCGTTCGTAGAGCCGGGCGCCGTCCTCCAGGACCAGGTCGGTGTCCATGCCCGCAGGGATCTTGATCTGGGCGTGATGCCGCCAGGTGGTGACCGGGTCACCCCAGGCCTCGACCGCGAAGGTCCACAGGCCGGGTGCGCCGGCGCTGACGGTGGCACCCCAGCGGTCGGTGCCCGGGGCGAGCTCCCGCATCGGGGTCCACGGCCCGGGGCGGCCTTCGGGGTCCTTCAGTACGACATTGGCGGCTACCGCGTCATGGCCCTCACGGAACACGGTGGCCGAGATCTCGAACGTCTCGCCGGTGACCGCCTTGGCCGGCCGGCGTCCGCGCTGGACGACCGGGCGGACGTCGAGGACGGGTATGCGCCCGACGGCCGGAGTCCGGTCCGCTTCCGTGGAGGATCGCTCCCGGGGTGGTGGACGGGTGTCGACGAGGCGCGTGGGGGGTGCTTCGGTGCTGGACGTCGGGGGTGCCGACGGGTGGTGCTTGGCGGGCATGACCGCTCCTGTCCGCGTCATCTTCGGGTGGGCGGATGGCTGTGGGGAGGGGGTCCCTGCGGGGCGTACCGGTGAAACTACCCGAGCCGTGTACCGCAGGAGCCTTCCCACCCTATTCGGGTGGGCAATCCGGCACTTTGTTAACTACTCACGCGTATGTTTTACGCAAAGGACCGGCCCCGTTCGGACGAACGGGGCCGGAATACGGAAACTCTCACCGCGAGCCCGGAACCTGGAGAAGTTTGTCCGGTGATCCGGGGCCGCGGCCGGACACCTTCCCGGATGCGGCCAGATTCACCAGGGCCTTGCCCACCTGTGCGGGAGTGGCCCTCGGGTGGTCGGCCAGATAGAGCGCGGCCGCCCCCGCGGCATGCGGGGCCGCCATCGACGTACCGGAGTAGGTCGCGTCGGCGGTGTCGCTCGTGATCCCCGCCGAGGTGATCGAGACGCCGGGCGCGAACAGGTCGACGGCCGGGCCGTGGTTGGAGAAGCCGGCCCGTGCGTCCTTCGTGTCGGTCGCGCCTACCGTGACCGCCTGCTTCACGTCGGCGGGCGAGTAGAGCCCGGCCGGCTGTCCGCCGTTGCCCGCCGCGACCGTGTAGGTCACCCCGGACGCGATCGAGTTGCGTACGGCGGCGTCCAGCTGGTCGTTGTGGCGGCCGCCCAGGCTGAGGTTGGCGACCGCCGGTTTCCGCGCGTTCCTCGTCACCCAGTCGATTCCGGCGATGACCTGCGCGGTCGTGCCCGACCCTGCGTCGTCGAGGACGCGTACGGCGACCACCTCGGCCTGCTTGGCGACGCCGTACCGGGTACCGACGGCGGTGGCCGCCACATGGGTGCCGTGGCCGTTGCCGTCGCCCGCGGATCTGTCGTTCCCGACGAAGTCCCAGCCGTAACTCGCCCGGCCCCCGAAGTCACGGTGCGAGATCCGGATGCCGGTGTCGATGACGTACACCGTCGATCCGGCGCCCGCGGACCGCGGGCCGGTGTACGACCTGTCCAGGGGCAGCTTCGGCTGGTCGAGACGGTCCAGACCCCAGGACGGCGGGTTCCTCTGGGTGCGCTCCAGCGTCACCCGGGTGTCCTGGACTACCGAGGCGACCCGTGGGTCCGCCGCGAGCCGCCGGGCCTGTCTCTCGTCGGCCCTGACCGCGTAGCCGTTGAGTACCGTGCCGTAGGTATGGCTGATTTTCGCCCCGTACTTCTCGGCGAGGCCCTTTCCGGTCGCCGAGGGAGCCCTTGTTCCCCCCTTGAGTGTCACCAGGTAACTTCCGCTGACGGAACCGGGCTCTCCGGCGCCGGATATCCGCCCCTCCGGTGCGGCGTGCGCGGGCAGGGTGGTGGCCGAAAGCACGGCGGCACAGCTCACCGCGGTCAACCCCCCCAGCCAGCGCAGACGCCGATCTCGCGTCCGTGCCATGGCTTGACTTCCCCTCCTCGGATCGGCGTACGGCAGCCGTGGACCGCCGGATGCACCCGACGTCGGCCGCAACGCCATGGGGCAGCCTCTCGTGAGGTGTGAAGTACCACAAGGACGCCTACGGGGATGGAATCGGCCATATCGGCCATGGGGGATGTGTCGGGGTTGTGGCGCATTCCGGTCTGTGCGATACGGAGCGGCGCCGTGGTGGCGAGACCCTTCCCCCGGATACCGTCGGGGGTGACGACGGGACCCACACCGCCGTGTGTCCCCCTCCGCACGCCTGACGAGGTGGCAAGTGAAGGCTATCCGTCGATTCACCGTCCGACCTGTACTCCCCGAGGTCCTGCGGCCGTTGAGCGATCTGGCGCGCAACCTGCGCTGGTCCTGGCACGCGGAGACCCGCGACCTCTTCCAGTCCGTCGATCCCGAACACTGGGCCGCCTCCGGCGGTGATCCCGTACGGCTGCTCGGCAGTGTCGGCCCCGCACGGCTCGCCGAACTCGCCGGGGACGAACGCTTCCTGCGTCGGCTCACCGCGGTCGCCGACGACCTCGACGACTACGTCACCGGCGAGCGCTGGTACCAGACCCACCCCGGTGAACTACCGGCCGCCGTCGCCTACTTCTCACCGGAGTTCGGCGTCACGGCCGCCCTGCCGCAGTACTCGGGCGGCCTGGGAATTCTGGCGGGTGACCACCTGAAAGCGGCCAGTGACCTGGGCGTACCGCTGATCGGGGTCGGCCTGCTGTACCGCCACGGGTACTTCCGCCAGTCGCTGTCCCGGGACGGCTGGCAGCAGGAGCACTACCCCGTCCTGGACCCCAACGAGCTGCCGGTGGCCCTGCTGAACGAGGCCGACGGCACCCCGGCACAGGTGTCGCTGGCCCTCCCCGGCGGCAGGCAGCTGCACGCCCGGATCTGGCTCGCCCAGGTCGGCCGGGTGCCCCTGCTGATGCTGGACTCCGACGTCGAGGAGAACGACCTCGGTGAACGCGGGGTGACCGACCGGCTCTACGGCGGCGGCAGCGAACACCGGCTGCTCCAGGAGATGCTGCTCGGGATAGGGGGCGTCCGCGCCGTACGGACGTACTGCCGGCTGACCGGCCACGCCGAGCCCGAGGTCTTCCACACCAACGAGGGGCACGCCGGCTTCCTCGGCCTGGAGCGGATCGCCGAACTCTGCGACCAGGGGCTCGACTTCGACGCGGGCCTGGAGGCCGTCCGGGCCGGGACCGTCTTCACCACGCACACCCCCGTCCCGGCCGGCATCGACCGCTTCGACCGGGAGCTGGTCGCCCGGCACTTCGGCCCCGACGCCGAACTCCCGCGCATGGACGTGGGCCGGATTCTGGCGCTGGGCATGGAGACCTACCCGGGCGGTGAACCCAACCTCTTCAACATGGCCGTCATGGGCCTGCGGCTCGCCCAGCGCGCCAACGGGGTCTCCCTGTTGCACGGGCAGGTCAGCCGGGAGATGTTCTCGGGGCTCTGGCCGGGGTTCGACCCCGAGGAGGTGCCGATCACCTCCGTCACCAACGGGGTGCACGCCCCGACCTGGGTCGCTCCCGAGGTGTTCCGGCTCGGTGCCCGGCAGATCGGCGCCCAGCGCACCGAGGACGCGCTGACCGTCGGCGGCTCGGACCGCTGGGACGCCGTCGCCGACATCCCGGACCAGGACATCTGGGAACTGCGCCGGGTGCTGCGCGAGCAGCTGGTGACGGAGGTGCGGGAGCGGCTGCGGGCGTCGTGGCGGCAACGCGGTGCCGGTACGGCGGAGCTGGGCTGGATCGACGGCGTGCTGGACCCCGACGTCCTCACGATCGGATTCGCGCGCCGCGTCCCGTCGTACAAGCGTCTGACCCTGATGCTGCGGGACCGCGACCGTCTGATGGACCTGCTCCTGCACCCCGAACGCCCGATCCAGATCGTGGTGGCGGGCAAGGCGCACCCGGCGGACGACGGCGGAAAACGCCTGGTCCAGGAACTGGTCCGGTTCGCCGACGACCCGCGGGTCCGGCACCGGATCGTGTTCCTGCCCGACTACGGCATGGCGATGGCGCAGAAGCTGTACCCGGGCTGCGACATCTGGCTCAACAACCCGCTGCGGCCGTTGGAGGCGTGCGGGACGAGCGGCATGAAGGCGGCTCTGAACGGCTGCCTGAACCTCTCCGTCCTGGACGGCTGGTGGGACGAATGGTTCCAGCCGGACTTCGGCTGGTCGATCCCCACGGCGGACGGCGCGGGGACCGACCCCGACCGACGTGACGACATCGAGGCCGACGCCCTCTACGACCTGCTCGAACAGCGGGTGACGCCGCGCTTCTACGAGCACGGCCGGGCGGGCCTGCCCGACCGCTGGATCGAGATGGTCCGGCAGACGCTGACCCTGCTGGGCCCGAAGGTCCTGGCGGGCCGCATGGTCCGTGAGTACGTCGAACGCCTCTACGCCCCCGCCGCCCACGCCCACCGCACGATGGCCCCGGACACGGCGCGCGCGTTGGCGCAGTGGAAGGACAGGGTGCGCACGCAGTGGCACGGCGTCACCGTCGACCACGTCGAGACGACCGTCACGACGGCCACGGCCGAACTCGGCACCACGCTCGGACTCCGGGTCCGCGTGGGTCTGGGCGCCCTCAGCCCGGACGACGTGGAGATCCAGGCGGTGTCCGGCCGGGTGGACGAGCAGGACCGCATCGCGGACGCGGCGACGGTCCCGCTGAAGTCGGTGGGCGGCCCGGACCAGGAGGGCCGCTGGGTCTACGAGGGCCCGCTGTCCCTCGACCGCACGGGCCCCTTCGGCTACACGGTCCGCATCCTGCCCGCACACCGCCTGCTGGCGTCGGGCGCGGAACTGGGACTGGTGGCGGTGCCTTCGGAGGACGTGGTGGAGGGGGCCGGGGTGCTCATGCGGTGAGCGCCGGGGACGCGGGCCGGGCCTCCGCGCTCAGCCCGCGTCCTCCCCGCCGCACAGCCTCCGCAGCACCGTCCCGCACTTTCGCGCGTACGCGTGCTGCAGGCCTCGGGTCGCCGGGCCGCCCGCCCTGGAGTACCACTTGGCGCCCTTGCTGAACGCGGACACCGTCAGCCAGACGGTGCCGTCGCCCGTGCGGTCGACGACGAAGGACTCCTCACCGCATTCGGGGTGGCCGGAAAGGGTGCCATAGGCCCAGCCCGCCCGGCGGGGTTCCTCCACCGTCCAGACCACTCGGCAGGGGGCCTTGATGAGGCCGGCCAGGGTGACCGTCACGTCCACGTCGGGGGCCGCGCGGTCCGCCGTCGCGTCGATGCCGACGCCCATCTCGCGGTGCATCTCCCAGGTCAGGACCGCCTCGGAGGCCTTGCGGAAGACATCGTGGCCCTCACCTATGCGGGCGCGCACATGCAGGGGGTGGAAGCCGGGCGGGCAGAAACCGTTGTGCCGGGTCGCGCCGACGTCGTCGTACGTGAAGGACATGGGACCCAAGAGTAAGGCGGTACCCGGAAATGCCTTCGTTCCGGGTACCGCCCGTCAGTCCCTCGAGACCACTAGCCCACTAGCTCACTAGCTCACGTTGACCGCGGACCAGGCCGCCGCCACCGCCTTGTACTCGGTGCTGGTGGAGCCGTACAGGGCGGACGCCGCGGAGAGCGTGCCCGTGCGCGCCGACTTGTAGTTGGTCGTCGACGTGAAGTACGTCGTCAGCGCCTTGTACCAGATCTGCAGCGCCTTGGCGCGGCCGATGCCGGTGACCGTGGTGCCGTTGGACGTCGGCGAGTTGTAGGAGACGCCGTTGATGGTCTTCGCGCCGCTGCCCTCGGACAGCAGGTAGAAGAAGTGGTTCGCGACGCCCGACGAGTAGTGGACGTCCAGGTTGCCGACGGAGGAGGACCAGGAGTCCGCCGAGCCGCCGTCCTTGCTGGGCTTGTCCATGTAGCGCAGCGGGGTGCCGTCGCCGTTGATGTCGATCTCCTCGCCGATGAGGTAGTCACCGACGTCGTTGGAGTTGGCCGCGTAGAACTCCACACCCGTGCCGAAGATGTCCGAGGTCGCCTCGTTGAGGCCGCCGGACTCGCCCGAGTAGTTCAGGCCCGCCGTGTTCGAGGTGACGCCGTGGCTCATCTCGTGGCCGGCCACGTCCAGCGAGGTCAGCGGGCTGACGTTGCCCTCGCCGTCGCCGTACGTCATGCAGAAGCAGCTGTCGTCCCAGAACGCGTTCACGTACTGGTTGCCGTAGTGGACGCGCGAGTAGGCGCCGACGCCGTTGTTCTTGATGCCGCTGCGGCCGAAGGTGGACTTGTAGAAGTCCCACGTCTCCTGCGCGCCGTAGGTGGCGTCCACGGCCGCGGTCTGGTCGGTGGTGGAGCTGGAGGCCGCGCCGGTGCCCCACGTGTTGTCGGCGTCCGTGAACAGGGTGCCCGCGGAGGAGCTGGTGCCGTGGGACTTGTTGTACGTCTTGTGGCTGCCGCGCGTGGCGTCGGTGAGGTTGTACGTCGAGCCCGACAGGGTGGTCTCCAGGCTGACCGTGCCCGAGTACAGGCTCTTGCCGGTGCCGGTGGCGTTCTCGATGCCCTGGTACTCGAAGAGCTTCTTGCCGGTCGCGGCGTCGGTGATGACGTGCAGCTGGTTCGGGGTGCCGTCGTCCTGGAAGCCGCCGACGATCGTCTCGTAGGCGAGGACGGGGGTGCCCGAGCCGGCCCAGACGACCTTGCGGGCGCCGTCGGCGGCGGTCTTCTCCGAGCCCGCGGCCTTGGCGGCGGTCAGCGCCTGGGCCTCGGCCTTGGCGACGGTGAGCTTCGGGGTCAGGGAGGCGACCTTGATGGTCTTGTTCGTCGCCTTCACGACGCCCTCGGTCGCACCGGACTTCGACTCGTGGACGACGAGGTCGCCACCGAGGACGGGCAGGCCGTCGTAGGTGCGCTCGTAGCGGGTGTGGACCGTGCCGTCGGCGTCCTTCACGACGTCCTTGACGACCAGCTTCTCCTTGGAGCCGAGGCCTATCTCCTGCGCCGTGGCGCCGGCGCCGGCCTGCTGCTCCTTGATGAGGGAGGTGCGCGCGGCTGCGGAGAGCTGGACCGGGGCGCCCGCGAGGGTGGCCTTGCCCGTGCCTTCCGCCGGGGTCACGGCGGCGGCGCTGCCGGTGCTCAGACCGGCGGTGAGAAGAGCTCCGGCCGCGACAGCGGTGGCGATGGCCAGAGTGGTGTGCTTGTGACGCGCGTAGAGGGGGGTCACACAAGCTCCTTCGTGGGGAACCCGGACGGCGTGGGGTGCCTGCCGGGGCGGTTGTGAAGTTGTGCGGCGGTTGTGAGGAAGCGTGGCATCAAGGCGCGTACATGTCATGACCCCGAAGTGATGTTGGCCGAAAGTCGACGGCTGAATGAACATTGCAGGCATGTAAAACGAGTTGACCTGGGCAAAGCCCCAACAAGCCATCGGTCATGGAGAGGCAAAAAGAGGGCGCCGCCCCGGGGATTCGAACCTCCGGGACGGCGCCCTGACTTGGTGGCGGCGGGCCTACGGGAAGGTCAGCTTCCAGCCGTTGATGTAGCCGGTGTCCTGGGCCGCGTTGTCCTGGACCCGCAACTGCCAGGTCCCGTTGGCGACCTCGGAGGACGCGTCCACCGTGTACGTGGTGTTGAGGTTGTCGGTGCTGCCGCCGGTGCCGTACGCCTTCAGCGTGTACGCCGTGCCGTCGGGGGCGATCAACTGCACCCGGAGGTCGCCGATGTAGGTGTGCACGATGTCGACCGAGACCGCGAGGTTCGAGGGCGCGTTGCCCGTACGCCCTGAGACGGTGATAGGCGAATTGACCGCCGCCCCGTTGTCCGGAATCGATACGTCGGTGGTCGACTCGAACGAGGTGCCGCCACCGCCCCCGCCACCGGGACGCGAGCCGACCGCCACGCCCGCCCAGGCGTTCGCCACGGCGGTGTACTCGGCGCTCGTGGTGCCGTACAGCTCGCCCGCCGCCGCGAGGGTGCCGGTGCGCGCCGCCGCGTAGTTGGTCGTCGAGGTGAACTTCGTGGCCAGTGCGCGGAACCAGATCTTCTCCGCCTTGTCCCGGCCGATGCCGGTCACCGGAAGACCGTCCGAGGTGGCGGAGTTGTAGGTGACACCGTTGATGGTCTTGGTGCCGCTGCCCTCCGACAGGAGGTAGAAGAAGTGGTTCGCGGGACCGGACGAGTAGTGGACGTCCACCGACCCGATGCCCGAGTACCAACTGTCCTTGGACGCGCCGTCCTTGCTCGGCTTGTCCATGTACCGCAGCGGCGTGCCGTCGCCGTTGATGTTGATCTTCTCGCCGATGAGGTAGTCACCGACGTCGGAGGAGTTGTTGGCGTAGAACTCCACGGCCGTGCCGAAGATGTCGGAGGTCGCCTCGTTCAGACCGCCGGACTCGCCCGAGTAGTTGAGCCCCGCGGTGTTCGACGTGACGCCGTGGGTCATCTCGTGACCGGCCACGTCGATCGACGTCAGCGGGTGGGTGTTGCCCGAGCCGTCGCCGTACGTCATGCAGAAGCAGCTGTCGTCCCAGAACGCGTTGACGTACGCGTTGCCGTAGTGGACCCGGGAGTACGCCCCGACCCCGTCACCGCGGATACCCGAACGCCCCTGCACGTTCTTGTAGTAGTCCCAGGTGAGCGCGGCACCGTAGTGCGCGTCGGCGCCCGCGGTCTCCGCATTGGACGCGGCTCCGTTGCCCCAGATGTCGTCCGGGCCGGAGAAGAGGGTGCCGGTGCCGGAGGTGCCGCGGTTCAGGTTGTACGTCTTGTGGTTGCCGCGCGCCCCGTCGGTCAGGTTGTACGTCGACCCGGACTGGGTGGTGCCGAGGGTGACCGTGCCGCTGTACATGGTGTTGCCGGTGCCGGTCTCGATGCCCTGGTACTCGTAGAGCTTCTTGCCGGTCGCGGCGTCGGTGACGACGTGCAGCTGGTTCGGGGTGCCGTCCTCCTGGAGGCCGCCGACGACCGTCTCGTAGGCGAGGACGGGTGTGCCGTTGCCGGCCCAGATCACCTTGCGGGCGCCGTCCGCGGTGGTCTTGTCCGAGCCCGCGGCCTTCGCCAGCGACAGCGCCTGCTGCTCGGCCTTGGCCGCGGCCACCTTCGGGGTCACGGACGCGACCTTGATGGTGGCCTTAGTGGCCTTGGTGACACCCTCGGTCGCGCCCGCCTTCGTGGTGTCGACGACGAGGTCGCCGCCGAGGACGGGCAGGCCGTCGTAGGTGCGCTCGTAGCGGGTGTGGAGCGTGCCGTCGCCGTCCTTGACGACGTCACGGACGACCAGCTTCTCCTTGGCCCCGAGGCCGAGGTCCTTGGCGGTGTCCGCCTTGCCGGCGTTCGCCTGGCGTATCAGCTCGGCCCGCTGCGCGGGGGTGAGCTTGAGGGACTCGGAGCCCGGGATCACCTTGCCCGCGGCCGACGGTGCCTTCTCCGGGGCTGCGGTGGCGGCGCCGGACTGGACGGCGGCGGCGATCAGGGCCGAGACACCGACGAGGGCCACGGCGGCGGCCTTGCGGTGCAGGGTGTGGGGGGTGCGTCTGTGGGAGGAACTGTCTCTCAACACTGACTCCTTCTGCGCGGCCACGGATCACGCGGCCAGGGGAGACCGGACGGTGGGTCGACCGTCCGGGCGGTACGCGGAACGAGGTGCAGGCGGCCGCGGAACGAGAACACGGCAAGATATCTGTGAGGTTGCTGTGAAGCGGCCGTGGGAAGCCTGGCACCGGAAAGCCCGTACTGTCAGGACCGCGTCAGGAAGTTGGCCGGAAATCGTTCGTTGTCCGGGAGTTCATGTTCGTTATGCGGACTTTCCACCCTGGTCGGACACCGGCCGGCCCCCGTGCCACGACCCCCACAGCGCCGCGTACGCCCCCTGCGCCGTCACCAGCTCCTCATGTGTGCCGAGCTCGGTCAGCAGGCCGTCCTCCATCACCGCCACCCGGTCGGCGTCGTGCGCGGTGTGCAGCCGGTGCGCGATCGCGATGACCGTGCGTCCTTCGAGCACGGCGGCCAGGGCCCGCTCGGTGTGCCGCGCGGTCGTGGGATCCAGCAGCGCGGTCGCCTCGTCGAGGATCAGCGTGTGCGGGTCCGCCAACACCACCCGGGCCAGGGCGAGTTGCTGCGCCTGCGAACCGTCCGTACGGCACCCTCCCTCACCCAGTGCGGTGTCCAGCCCCTCGGGCAGCTCCCGCACCCACCCCTCCGCTCCCACGGCGGTCAGCGCGTCCCACAACTCCTCGTCCCCGGCGCCGGGTTCGGCGATCAGCAGGTTGTCGCGGACCGAGCCCAGGAAGACATGGTGCTCCTGGGTGACCAGGACGACCTGGCGGCGCAGCTGCTCGGGGCCGAGGCCGACCACCGGGACCCCGCCGACGGTCACCGTCCCCGACGTGGGCGCGTCGACGCCCGCGAGCAGCCTGCTCAGCGTGGTCTTCCCGGCACCGGACGGGCCCACCACCGCGAGCCGCTCACCGGGACGCACGGTCAGGTCGACACCGCGCAGGACCTCGACGCCACGGCCGTAGGAGTAGCGCACGCCGGTCACGTCGATACGGTCGTCGACGGGAGCGGGGGAGCCCCCTTCGGTGGAGCGCGGAGCCTGCGCGAGGCCCTCCACGCGGGCGAACGAGGCGCCACCGGACTGGAGTTGCTCGACCCGCACCAGGATCTGGTCGAGTGGATTGACCAGTTGCTGCAGATACAGGGCGGCCGCCACGACCGAGCCCAGACTCATCACGCCCCGCGCGTGCAGCATCCCCCCGACCAGCAGCACGCCCGCCACGGGCAGGATGTACGCCACCTCCACCACGGGGAAGAACACACTGCGCAGGTAGAGGGTGTACAGGCGGGTGCGCCGGGCCGTGTCGAGGGCGTCCCGGCTCGCCCCGACGCGCCGCTCCTGCAGCCGCAGCGCCTCCACCGTGCGGGCACCGGACGCGGTGGCCGCGAGGATCTCGGCGACGTCGGAGGTGGCCGCGCCCTCGGCCAGGTAGCCGTCCCTCGCCCGCCGCAGATACCAGCGCAGGACGAACCAGATCGGCAGCAGACCGAACACGCCCACCGCGCCCAGCAGCGGGTCCAGGACGAAGACCGCGGCCAGCAGGAACAGGAACTGCACGCTGTTGATGAGCAGTTCGGGTCCCGCGTCGCGGAGTGTGGTGCCGACGGTGGCCACGTCGGCGGTGCCCCGGGCGGTGAGGTCGCCGGTACCGGCGCGCTCCACGACGGAGGCGGGCAGGGCGAGGGCGCGGTCCACGAACTCCTCGCGGACCCGGGCGAGGGTGCGTTCGCCGAAGCGGTGGCCGACGTAGCGGGCCCAGCGGGCGAGGAGGAGCTGTGCGCTCGCGCATATCACGAGGACCACCGAGAGCCGGTCCACCGCGGCCACGCCCTCACCGGCGCGCACCTCGTCGATGATCCGGCCGAGCAGCCACGGGCCGGCCAGGCCGGTGAGGGCGGCGAGCGAGTTCAGGGCCAGTACGGCGGTGAAGGCACGGGTGTCCTTGCGTACCAGCCGGCCGGCGGCCCGCCGTACGGTGGTCTGATCGGCGACCGGCAGGTGGCCCTTGCTCACTTCACGACCTCCACGTCTCGTGCGACCAGGTCGCGGTATCCCGGTTCCTCGGCGAGGAGTTGCTGGTGGGTTCCGGTCGCCGCGACTTTGCCGTCGACCAGGTAGTGGATGGTGTCGGCGTGGTCCAGTACGAGGGGGGAGGCGGTGGTGACGACTGTGGTGCGGCCGTGGCGGGCCTGTCGCAGGCGTTCGGCCGCGAGGGCTTCCGTGTGCGCGTCCAGAGCGGAAGTGGGTTCCACGGCGAGCAGGACTTCCGGGTCGGCGAGGAGGGCCCTCACGAGCCGGATGCGCTGGCGCTGGCCGCCGGAGAGGTTGCGGGCCTGGGCGTCCATGGCGGAGTCGAGGCCGTCGGGGAGCCCCTGCACGATGTCGTCCGCCACGGCTGCGTGCAGGGCGGCCGCCAGTTCGTCGTGGCTGGTCGCGCCCCGCGGCGGAGCCGCATGTCGATACAGCCCCGCGCCCCTGTGGGGCGTTATCACGTCACGCAGGTTGCCTGCGAACAGGTCGGCCTCGTGGTCCGCCAGCAGGATGTGCTCTCGGATCTGCGGCAACTGGATCTCGTCCAGGGGGACTCCGGCCCAGGTCGCTTGCGAGGGGGTGTACCGCGCAAGACGGTCCAGGACTGCTGCGGTGTCCGCAGGCCGGGCTGATGCCAGCGCCGTCAGACGGCCCGGGAGGACGCGTACGCCCGACTCCGGGTCGTGCAGTGCCGACGGCTGCGCCGGGGCGTCCCGCGTGCCCAGGTCCTCCATCGGCTCCAGGCGCAGGAACCGTACGACCCTGCGCGCCGCCACCACACCGCGGCTCAGCTGGTATCCGCACTCCACCCAGAACGCCACCGGGCCCACCAGGACCGCGACATAGCCGTACACCGCCACCAACTCGCCCACGGTGATGTCCCCCTGGGCGGCCAGGCGGGCCGCGAGCCAGGTCACCACGGCGAGGAACAGGGTGGGCAGGCCGACGCCGAGGGCCTGGACCCAGCTGGTGACCGCGCCGACCCGGTAGCCCTGGGCCCGCAGATGCCGGCTGTCCCGGTGGAAGGCGTCGGCGACCAGGCTCTTGCCGCCGAGGCCGTTGAGCACGCGCAGGCCGCCCGCGAGGTCGGCGATCCGCGAGGTGAGGACGCCCTGACGGTCCCGGTACTCCGTCTCGGCGCCCTGGAGGCGGGACAGGAACGGGCCCACCAGGACGACGATCGCCGGGATGCCGAGCAGCACCACGACCGCGAGGACCGGGGACACCGAGATCAGCACGGCGGCGACCGTCAGATAGGCGACGCACGCCCCGACCCCGGGGCCGACGACGGTCAGGGCGCCGGCGATCGTCTGCACGTCGCCGACGCCGATCGTGACGACCTCCCCGGCGCCGGTCCGGCGCGAGAGCGCGGCGCCGAGACGGACCGCCTGTCCGACGACCACCTTGACCGTGCGGAAGTTGGCGTCCATCCGCACCCGGGTCATGGTGCGGTGCCGCATGATGCTCAGCCACGCGTTGAACGAGCCGACCGCGAACAGCGCGAAGCTCCAGCCGGCGAGCGCCGTCCAGTCACCCGGCTCCAGGCCCTCGTCGATCGCCTTCGCCATCAGATACGGCGTCGCCGCCAGCAGCACCATCCAGGTACTGCCCAGCAGCGCCCCGGCGACGGACCGCCCCGGCTGGCAGCGGACCAGCCACCACAGATACCGCCAGCCGCCGCGGACGTCGGGCGTGCCGGGGTCCTCATGGGCGTCGATCATCGGTCCCCCTGGTTGGGTGCGTCGGTCACGCGAGGCTGTCCCGCCACGCCCGGTGCAGATCCGCGAACCGGCCCGTGCCCGCGACGAGTTCGGCCGGCGTGCCGTCCTCGACGATCCTGCCGTGCTCCATGACCAGGACCCGGTCCGCGATCTCGACGGTCGACAGCCGGTGCGCGATCACCACGGCCGTACGGCCCTTCAGGACCGTCGCCATCGCGCGCTGCACGGCCCGCTCGCCCGGGATGTCGAGCGAACTGGTCGCCTCGTCCAGGATCAGCACCGCCGGGTCGGCGAGCAACGCCCGCGCGAACGCGACGAGTTGGCGCTGACCCGCGGAGATGCGGCCGCCCCGCTTGCGGACGTCCGTGTCGTAGCCGTCGGGCAGGGCGCTGATGAAGTCGTGCGCGCCGATCGCCTTCGCGGCCTGCTCGACCTCAGCCCGGCTCGCGTCCGGGCGGCCGATCGCGATGTTGTCGGCGACCGTGCCGGAGAACAGGAACGCCTCCTGCGTCACCATGACGACCCCGCGCCGCAGTTCGGGCACGGAGAGGTCGCGCAGGTCCGTGCCGTCCAGGAGGACCCGGCCGTCCGAGGGGTCGTAGAAGCGGGCGAGGAGCTTGGCGAGCGTCGACTTCCCGGCGCCGGTCGAGCCGACCACCGCGACCGTCTGCCCGGCGGGCAGCGTCAGATCGAAGCGGGGGAGCACCTCGCCGCCGGTGCGGTAGGCGAACCGCACGCCGTCGAAGACGACCTCGCGGCCCGGGTGCTGCGACTCGAGTGCCGGGAGCTGCCGGGGTGTCACGGGCTCCGGGACGGTCGGGGTCTGGGCCAGCAGGCCCGCGATCTTCTCCAGGGAGGCCGCCGCCGACTGGTAGGAGTTCAGGAACATCCCGAGCCGGTCGATCGGGTCGTACAGCCGCCGCAGGTACAGCACCGCCGCCGCCAGCACGCCCAGCTCCAGCGAGCCCTGCGCCACCCGGTAGGCGCCCCACAGCACGATCCCCGCGACGGCCGTGTTGGCGACCAGCCGGGACCCGACGACATAGCGGGCCATCTCCAGGAGCGCGTCGCCGTTGACCCGCTCGTGCCGCTTGTTCAGTACGGCGAAGTCGGCGTCGTTGGCGGCCTCCCGGCGGAACGCCCGCACCGGCCGGATGCCGTTCATCGTCTCCACGAACTTCACGATCACGGCGGCGATCGCGGTCGACCGCTTCCGGTACACCCGGCCCGCACGGCGCCGGTAGCCCCGCACGAGCAGGTACAGCGGCACGAAGGACGCCACCGCGACCGAACCGAGGGCGAGATCCAGCCAGAGCAGCAGGGCGGAGATGTAGAGGAAGGAGAGGACGACGGTGACGAGCTCCTGGAGGCCCTCGCTGAGCAGTTCGCGCAGCGACTCCACGTCCGTCGTCGAACGGGAGATGAGCCGGCCCGAGGTGTAGCGCTCGTGGAAGTCGATGCTCAGCGCCTGGGCGTGCCGGAAGATCCGGCCGCGCAGGTCGAGCAGCACGTCCTGGTTGACGCGGGCGGAGACCAGGATGAACGCGTACTGGAGCCCGCCGGAGACCAGCGCGCACAGCAGATAGCCGACGCCCACCGCGATCAGCGGACCGTTGTCGTGGTCCCGGAACGCGGGGACGGCGTGGTCGATCGCGTACGCCACCAGCAGCGGGCCCGCCTGGACGGCCGCCTGCTGGAACAGCAGCAGAAGCGTCGTGACGGCGACGCGCGCCCTCATCGGGGTGAGCAGCGAACGCAGCAGGAGGGACGTGGCGCGCGGGGGAGTGGGCAGGACGTCGCGGTCGAAGGCGTCGTCGGTGCCCTTCGGCCCGGACAGGCCGGGTTCCTCGTCCGCGGTGGGCGCGGACGTCGTGGGGGCCGTCATCGGGCGCTCTCCTCTTCCCTGGAGTCCTCGCCGGACATCAGGTGGGCGTACTCGGCGTTGGTGCGCAGGAGTTCGTGGTGGGTGCCCACGGCCGTGATGCGGCCGTCCGACAGCAGGGCGACCCGGTCGGCGAGCTGCACGGTGGAGGGGCGGTGCGCGACGATCAGGGCGGTGGTGTCCGCCAGGACGTCCCGCAGGGCCGCCTCCACCGCGGCCTCCGTGTGGACGTCCAGGGCGGACAGGGGGTCGTCCAGGACGAGGAAACGGGGGGTGCCGACCACGGCTCGTGCGAGGGCGAGGCGCTGGCGCTGGCCGCCGGAGAGGCTGAGGCCCTGTTCGCCGACCTGGGTGTCGGTGCCCTGGGGAAGGGCGTGGGCGAAGTCGGCCTGGGCGACGGAGAGGGCCCGGTCCAGTTCCTGTTCGTCCGCACCCATCAGGACGTTGTCGCCGACGCTGGTGGAGAAGAGGGTGGGTTCCTCGAAGGCCACGGCGACGAGTGCGCGCAGCGTCTCCCTGGGCATGGCGGTGATGTCCTCGCCGTCCAGAGTGATGTGGCCGGAGGTGATCTCGTGGAGGCGGGGGACGAGGGCGGTGAGGGTCGTTTTGCCGCTGCCCGTTGCGCCTACGAGGGCCATGGACTCGCCTGGCCGGATGTGGAGGTCGATCAGGTCGAGGATGGGCGGGGAGTCCTCGGGGGCGTCGGGGTAGCGGAAGCGGACGTTGTGGAACCGGAGGCCATCGCTGTCGGCTGCGGGCCGGTGGGGGCTGGTCGCGCCCCGCGGCGGAGCCGCATATCGATACAGCCCCGCGCCCCTTACGTAGGTCTCCTGATCCGGTACTTCGTCCATTGCCTCGAAATAGCGCTCCGTCGCCGTCGCCGCCTCCTGGCTCATCGCCAGCAGGAAGCCGATCGAGTCCACCGGCCACCTCAGTGCCAGGGCCGTGGACAGGAACGCCACCAGCGTTCCCGCCGACAGGTCCCCGTCCGCCACCTGCACGCACCCCAGCACCAGCGCCGCTCCGATCGCCACCTCCGGGAGGGTCACGATGACGCCCCAGATCGTGGCCAGCAGGCTCGCCTTGCGCAGCTCGGTGCCCCGCAGCTTTCCCGACAGCTCCCGGAACGCCCGCGCCTGTGACCGGTGGCGGCCGAAACCCTTGATGATCCGGATGCCGAGGACGCTCTCCTCGACGACCGTCGTGAGGTCGCCGACCTGGTCCTGGGCGAGGCGTGCCACACCGGCGTAGCGCCTCTCGAAGATCACGCAGGTGATCACCACCGGGATGGCCGGACCGAGGATCACCAGGCCCAGGGCCCAGTCCTGGAGCAGCATGATGATCACGCCGACGGTGATGGTCACGGCGTTGACCAGCAGGAACGTCAGCGGGAAGGCGAGGAACATGCGCAGGAGCATGAGGTCCGTCGTGCCCCGGGACAGGAGCTGACCGGACGCCCAGCGGTCGTGGAAGGCCACCGGGAGGCGCTGGAGGTGCCGGTACAGGCCCGCCCGCATCTCCGCCTCCACGTGGGAGAGCGGTCTCGCCACCAGCCATCGCCGCAGTCCGAACAGCAGTGCCTCCGCGAAGCCGAGCAGCAGCAGGTACAGGGCCCCGCGCCACACGCCCGCCGTGTCGTGGTCGGCGATCGGGCCGTCCACCATCCACTTCAGGACGAGCGGGATCACCAGCCCCGTACAGGAAGCCAGGATCGCGACGGACGCGGCCGTGAACAGCCGCGCGCGGACGGGCCGGACATACGGCCACAGGCGCAGCAGGGTCCTTACGGCCGACCGGTCCTTGGTGGTTGCACGTGTCGTGGACATCAGCAGCGAGCCTACGGACCGGCACTGACAACGCCCACCGAGTTTTGGCCGGACCGCAATTGGCCGCCGGACCTACGACCTGCACGTTCGAGGGGCCGGACAGGAAGATCCGCGGGGAGTCGTAGGGGCCCGTCCGCCGATCGGTTGATGCCGGGTCGAGCGCGACGGGCGATGTGGCGGCGGGCCCCGCACCGGGACGCTGGGGCCATGTCCGTCATCGAAGTCAGCGAACTGACCAAGTCCTACGGCGGCCGGACCGTCGTCGACGGGATCTCCTTCACCGTCGAGGAGGGCGAGATCTTCGGGATCCTCGGCCCGAACGGCGCCGGCAAGACCACCACCGTCGAATGCGTGGAGGGCCTGCGGCTCCCCGACGCGGGCCGGGTCCGGGTCACCGGCCTCGACCCCGTCGCCGACCACGCGCGTGTGGCCCGCGTCCTGGGTGCCCAGCTCCAGGAGAGCGAACTCCAGGCCAAGCTCACCGTCCGCGAGGCCCTGGAGCTGTACACCGCGTTCCACGACAAGCCCCTCGACTGGCGGCCGCTCGCCGAGCGGCTCGGGCTGACCCCGAAGCTCACCACCCGGTTCGGCAAGCTCTCCGGTGGCCAGAAACAGCGCCTGTTCATCGCGCTGGCCCTGGTCGGCAACCCCCGGGTCGTCGTCCTGGACGAGCTGACGACCGGTCTCGACCCGCGCGCCCGCCGCGACACCTGGGAGCTCATCGAGGACGTCCGCGCGAACGGCGTCACCGTCCTGCTCGTCACCCACTTCATGGAGGAGGCACAACGGCTCTGCGACCGGATCGCCGTCATCGACAAGGGCCGCATCGCCGCCCTGGACACCCCGGCCGGCCTCATCCACCGCTCGGCGGGCGCCACCGTCATCAGCTTCACGCCCTCCGCGCCGCTCGACGCGCACGACCTGAACGCGCTGCCCGCGCTCGCCTCGATCGAGGACAGGGACGGCCGCCTCACCCTGTCCGGCACCGACGAGACCGTGAACGCCGTGATCACCCTGCTCGCCCGCCGGCACGTCACCGCCCACCAGCTCCGCGTCGTCGACGCCACCCTCGACGACGCCTTCCTCGACCTGACCCAGGAGGCCACGGCATGAACACCGCCGTACTGAGGACCGAAGTCCGTCTCTTCCGCCGCGAACCCGGCGCCCTCTTCTGGATCCTGCTGTTCCCGACCCTGCTGCTGGTGATCCTCGGCTCGATCCCGTCCTTCCGGCACCACGACGCCGACCTCGGCGGCCTCAGGACCATCGACGTCTACGTCCCCGTGGCGGTGCTCCTCGGCATGATCGTGGGCGGCCTCCAGTCCATGCCGCAGACCCTCACCGGCTACCGCGAGCGCGGCATCCTGCGCCGTATGGCCACGACCCCGGTCCGGCCCTCCGCCCTGCTCTCCGCTCAGATGACCGTCTACGGCGGTGCCGCCCTGGCGTCCGCGCTGCTCGCCCTCGCCGTCGGCCGGTTCGCCTTCGACGTACGACTGCCCGAGCAGTTCTCCGGATACCTGCTCGCCCTGGTCCTCGCCGTCCTGGCCGCCCTCGCGCTCGGCGCGGTGATCTCCGCCCTGTCCCGGACGACGAAGATCGCCGGTGCCATCGGATCCGCCGTGTTCTTCCCGTCGATGTTCTGCGCGGGCGTGTGGGCGCCGGTGCAGACCATGCCGGACCTCCTCGCCCGGATCGTCGGTTACACGCCCTTCGGCGCGGCCGCCGAGGCCCTGAACCGGGCCGCGGCCGGCCACTGGCCCGGCTGGACCCACCTGGGCGTCCTCGTCGCCTGGACGGTGCTGCTGACAGCCGCGGCTTCGCGCTGGTTCCGCTGGGAGTAGGGGAGGGGCCGTGCAGACTGGGGAGATGAACGCGTCGGACGCCAGGATCGACCGCTACTGGGAGCGGCTGCACGTCTGGGGGCCGTACGGGCTCCTGGGCACCGGTGTCGTCCTCGCGGTGGTCTCCGCGGGACTCATGGACGGCCCCGTCGACTGGTACCTCGTCGGGGCCCTGGTCGCCGCCGCGATCGGCCTCCAGATGTGGTGGCACGGCACCCGGTACCGCCGCGTCAGGCGCGGACGCAGCCCCTCCCGGGCCGGGACCGCCTACTACGCGGTCCGCTGGGCGATCGCCTTCGTCCTCACCTGGCTCAACCCGTTCTTCGCGTTCTACGCCGCCGCCGGCTACATGGACGCCGACGAGCTGATCCCCGGCATGTGGCGGCGCCTCGGACTGTTCGCGAGCGCGGTCACCGTGGCGGGCGCGCAGGCCGGCGGACTGATGCCCGGGAGCACGGCCCAGTGGCTCGGGTTCGCCGCGCTGCTGGCCGCCAACTTCGGCCTCCAGACGGTGGTCGCCCACATCACCGAACAGGAGGAGCAGCGCTCCCGGGAACGCACCGAGACCATCGAGGCGCTGCAGCAGGCGCTCGACGAGAACGCCGCCCTCCACGCCCAACTCCTCCTCCAGGCAAGGGAAGCCGGGGTCGCCGACGAGCGCCGCCGGCTCGCCGCCGAGATCCACGACACCCTCGCCCAGGGCCTGACCGGCATCATCGCCCAGCTCCAGGTCGTCGCGAACACGCCCGACGAGGTCCTGGCCCGCGAGCACGCCCACCGGGCCATGGACCTGGCCCGGCACAGCCTGGGCGAGGCCCGCCGCTCGGTCCACAACCTCGCCCCGGTCGCCCTGGACGACGCCGGACTCCCCGAAGCCCTGAAGCAGACGGTCGCCGACTGGGGCGAACGCACCGGCGTACGCGCCGAGTTCACGGTCACCGGCGTCGCGCAGCAACTCCACGACGAGGTCTCCGCGACGCTCCTGCGGATCGCCCAGGAAGCCCTCTCGAACGCCGCCCGGCACGCCCGGGCCGGCCGCGTCGGCGTCACCCTGACCTTCCTGGGCGACGAGGTCATCCTCGACATCCGCGACGACGGCGTCGGCTTCGACCCCCTCGCCCTCGCGCCCCGCACCCGCAGCGGCGGCTTCGGCCTCGACGGCATGCGCGCCCGCGCCGAACGCATCGCGGGCTCCCTCACAGTGGAGACCGAACCGGGACACGGCACCGCCCTGTCGGCTCGCGTACCGTTGGTCCGACATGACCAGTGACGTGCCGATCTCCCTGCTGATCGTCGACGACCATCCCGTCGTACGGGACGGTCTGCGCGGCATGTTCGAATCCGCGCCCGGCTTCACCGTGCTCGGTGAGGCGTCCGACGGCGTCGAGGCGGTCGAACGGGCCGGCGCGCTCGACCCCGACGTGATCCTCATGGACCTGCGCATGCCGGGCGGCGGCGGGGTCGACGCCATCCGGGAACTGACCCGCCGCTCCGCCCGCGCGCAGGTGCTCGTCCTGACCACGTACGACACCGACTCCGACACACTGCCCGCGATCGAGGCGGGCGCCACCGGCTACCTGCTCAAGGACGCCCCGCGCGACGAACTGTTCACCGCGGTACGGGCGGCGGCGGAGGGCCGTACCGTCCTGTCCCCGGCGGTCGCCTCACGACTGGTCTCCGCGGTCCGCGCCCCCAAGTCCCCTCCGGGCGAGCCCCTGTCCGCCCGGGAGCGCGAGGTGCTGGCCCTGGTCGCCAAGGGCACCTCCAACCGCGAGATCGCCCGCGAGCTGTTCATCAGCGAGGCGACCGTGAAGACCCATCTCACCCACCTGTACGCCAAGTTGGGCGTCAAGGACCGCGCGGCGGCCGTCGCGACCGGATACCAGCGGGGGATCCTCGGCTAGGCGGCGACGCAGCGAGTGTTCAGGGACCGGTGACCCCCTCAGCCGACCACCCTCAGCAACAGCACCGCCCGCGCCGGAACCGTGATCGACGCTCCCGCCCGGTGGACCACCCCCGGCGCCTGCGCCTGTTCCTCGCTCGACGTGTCGACGACCACCTCGTACCGTTCCGCCCACGGCGGCCCCGGCAGCAGGAAGGGCGCCGGGCGGTCGCCTGCGTGCAGGACGGCCAGGAAGCTGTCGTCGACGATCGGCTCCCCGCGCTCGTCCCGGCCGGGGATGTCCCGGCCCGACAGATACATGCCGAGGGTGGCGGCGGGCGCGTACCAGTCCCGTTCCGTCATCTCCGTGCCGCGGGCCGTGAACCAGGCGAGGTCGCGGATGCCGTCCACCGAGTCCGCCCGCCCCGAGAAGAAGGCGCGGCGGCGCAGCACCGGGTGCCGGTGGCGCAGTGAGATCAGCCGGGAGGTCAGGTCGAACAGGGCCTTCCAGCCGGGCTGTTCGAGCAGCCCCCAGTCGAGCCAGCTGATCTCGTTGTCCTGGCAGTAGGCGTTGTTGCTGCCGCCCTGGGTGCGGCCGAGTTCGTCACCGGCGACCAGCATCGGCACGCCCGTGGACAGCAGCAGCGTGGTCAGCAGGTTCCGCAACTGCCGCCGCCTGAGCGCCCGTACGCGCTCGTCGTCCGTCTCCCCCTCCGTCCCGCAGTTCCACGCCCGGTTGTCGTCCGTGCCGTCCCGGTTGCCCTCGCCGTTCGCCTCGTTGTGCTTGCGCTCGTAGGACACCAGGTCGCGCAGGGTGAAACCGTCGTGCGCGGTGATGAAGTTGACCGACGCGTACGGCCGCCGCCCGCCCCACGCGTACAGGTCGCTGGAGCCGGAGAGGCGGTAACCGAGGTCTCGTACGTCCGGGAGCGCGCCCCGCCAGAAGTCGCGTACGGCATTGCGGTAGCGGTCGTTCCACTCCGTCCACAGGGGCGGGAAGGCGCCCACCTGGTAGCCCCCGGAGCCCACGTCCCACGGCTCGGCGATCAGCTTCACGCGCCGGAGCACCGGGTCCTGCGCGATGACCGCCAGAAACGGGGACAGCATGTCGACGTCGTGCATCGACCGGGCCAGCGCGGCGGCCAGGTCGAAGCGGAAGCCGTCGACGCCCATCTCCGTCACCCAGTAGCGCAGGGAGTCGGTGATCAGCCGCAGGACGTGGGGCTGGACCACGTGCAGGGTGTTGCCGCAGCCGGTGTAGTCCGCGTATCGGCGGGCGTCCGACTGGAGGCGGTAGTAACCCCGGTTGTCGATGCCCTTCAGCGACAGCGTGGGGCCCAGCTCGCCCGCCTCCGCGGTGTGGTTGTAGACCACGTCGAGGATGACCTCGATCCCGGCGGCGTGCAGCGCGCGGACCATGCGCTTGAACTCGCCGACCTGCTGGCCCGTCGTCCCGGAGGCGGCGTAGGCGGCGTGCGGCGCGAAGTAGCCGATGGAGTTGTAGCCCCAGTAGTTCTTGAGGCCGCGCCGCAGCAGATGGTCCTCGTGCGCGAACTGGTGGACGGGAAGCAGCTCCACGGCCGTGACGCCGAGCTTCACCAGGTGCTCGATCGCGGCCGGGTGCGCCAGCCCGGCGTACGTGCCCCGGAGTTCCTCGGGGATGTCCGGGTGCAGCCGGGTGAAGCCGCGGACGTGCAGCTCGTAGATGACGGAGTCCGCCCACGGCGTCTTCGGGCGGCGGTCGTCGGCCCAGTCGTCGTCATCGTGGACGACCACGCCCTTCGGGACGTACGGCGCCGAGTCGCGGTCGTCGCGCACGGTGTCCGCGACCTGCTGCTGGGGCCAGTCGCGGACATGGCCGTACACCTCGGGCGGCAGGCCGAAGTCGCCGTCCACCGCGCGGGCGTACGGGTCCAGGAGCAGCTTCGCCGGGTTCCAGCGGCCGCCGGTCCACGGGTCCCAGCGGCCGTGCACCCGGTAGCCGTACCGCTGGCCGGGCATCACCCCCGGCACGAAGCCGTGCCAGATCTCGTGCGTGAGCTCACTGAGCCGGGCCCGGGTCTCCTTGCCGTCCGCGTCGAACAGGCACAGCTCGACCGCCTCGGCCCCGCCCGCCCACAGCGCGAAGTTGGTCCCCGCCACGCCGTCCGGGCCGACCCGGAACCGGGCGCCCAGCGGCGTCGGAGCACCGGGCCACACGGGCACGGGGGGCGCGCCCCGCCGCGCGCCGTTCACCAGCGCGGCGGGGCGCTCCTCAGCGGCTTCCGTCACCGCCTCCTGCTCGGCTGCGCTGGACACCCGGCCTCCCACGGCTCGTGGAACGAGGTGGGAAAGGGCACCGCGGTGTCCCGGCCGCGGCACCCTCTCACGTCGTTCTCCCCACTGTTCTGCCCAACCCTTGGCTCGCACTCACGTTTCCCCGTGTGATGCGCGGTACGGGGAGGGTGGGGCTGTTGTCGGGCGGCTGCGGGTGCGTGGGGGCTGGTCGCGCCCCGCGGCGGAGCCGCATATGGACACAGCCCCGCGCCCCCAAAGGGGCGCGTCCCCGTGGTCGTAGGGCCCAAAGGTCACGTTTCTCCCGGGTGGGCGCCGTCGTTGAACGGGCGTGAAGCATCGACATGGGCGCGCTCGGCGCGCGGGGGTTGCTCTGGTGGCCGCAATGGCATGGGCAGGACTACTGGCCGGCTGCTCTTCGGACGGGGGTGGTGGGATCGGCGGGGTCGGGGGCTTCGGGAAACCCCCCGCGCCCGAGGACGTCATCCGGGTGGCCCCCGACGACGGCACCAAGGGCGTGCCGCCCGAGGAGAGACTGCGGGTCCGGGTGCCCAGCGGGCGCCTGGAGTCGGTCAGCGTCGTCAAGTCCCAGGACGCGCAGGACTCCCCGGTGCCGGGGCGCATCTCCGACGACGGCCTGCGCTGGGAACCCGACGAGGCACAGCTCGCGCTGGCCGCCAAGTACACGGTCGACGTCGTCGCCCTCGACGGCCACGGGCGCCGCTCGGCCCGGCACACGACCTTCACCACCTACGTCCCCGACAAGCGCTTCATCGGCTACGTCACCCCGGAGAACCGCTCCACCGTCGGCACCGGAATGATCGTCTCCCTGGAGTTCAACCGGGAGATCGAGGACCGCGCCGCCGTCGAACGCGCCGTACACGTCACCTCGAAGCCGGCCGTCGAGATCCGTCCCCACTGGTTCGGCGACGGCCGCCTCGACTTCCGCCCCGAGCACTACTGGCAGCCCGGCACGCGCGTGACGGTCGCGCTCAGGCTCCGTGACGTCGAAGGGGCGTCCGGGGTCTACGGCCTCCAGTACAGGACCTTCTCCTTCACCGTCGGCCGCAGCCAGGTCTCCCTCGTGGACGCCGCGGAACACACCATGCAGGTCCGGCGGGACGGCGAGCTGCTCGCCACCGTGCCGATCACCGCCGGCGGCCCGAAGACGACCACGTACAACGGCAAGATGGTCGTCAGCGAGATGCTCGAAGTGACCCGCATGAACAGCCGCACGGTCGGATTCGGCGGCGAGTACGACATCCCGGACGTCCCGCACGCCCTGCGCCTGACCGACTCGGGCACCTTCCTGCACGGCAACTACTGGGCGCCGGACGCCCCCGGCAGGGTCAATGTCAGCCACGGCTGTGTGGGTCTCAGGGATGTGAAGGGCGGCAGTTCGGACACGCCCGCGGGCTGGTTCTTCGACCGCAGTCTCATCGGTGACGTCGTCGAGGTCGTCCACAGCAATGACAAACAGGTCGCTCCCGACAATGGCCTCGGGGGCTGGAATATGAGCTGGAAGCAATGGAAGGCGGGCGGTGCGGGAAAGTAACCCGGCAGGGGGGTGGGTGGGTCCAACGTTCCGTTGAAGTTGGGACTGAACGGTGACCTTGGGCTCACACGATGCTCAAATCTCTCCGGTTAATATTCGCCAACGCGTGCGTAGAACGCGCGGGGGAGCGGGCCTGACCAGGCCCTTCGAGGGGAGAACGACTTGAACGTGCGACCGATATCGGGGGCGTCGGTTGACGCGCAAAGGCGCGGTGCCAAGGGGCTGTTGGCGCTGATACTCGGCGTTCTGCTGCTGGCCGTCACCGCATGTGGAGGCGGAAATTCCGGGTCCGGTTCTGGTTCCGGTGACGCCAAGGCGGAGCAGGGTGATTCTTCCGCCGCCGAGACCAAGCAGTCGGAGGCGGTCGTCTCCATCGCCCCGAAGGACGGCGCGAAGTCCGTCGACACCAGCGGCGTGCTGAAGGTCGGTGCCACGAAGGGCAAGCTGACCGAGGTCGAGGTCAAGGACAGCAAGGGTGCCGCGGTCTCGGGGGAGATAGCCGCCGACGGCGCCTCCTGGGCGCCGTCCGTCCACCTCGCCTCCGGCACCAGGTACCTGGTGCACGCGGTCGCGAAGGACTCCAAGGGCCGTACGGCGGCCGAGGACTCCAGCTTCACCACGCTGACCCCGAAGAACACCTTCACCGGCACGTTCACGCCGGAGGACGGCTCGACGGTCGGGGTCGGGATGCCGTTCTCCATCCGCTTCACCCGGGGGATCACCAGCCCCGCGGACGTCGAGAAGGCCATCACGGTCAAGACCTCACCCGCCGTCGACGTCGAGGGCCACTGGTTCGGCAACGACCGCCTGGACTTCCGTCCCGAGCAGTACTGGAAGGAAGGCACCAAGGTCACCGTCGACCTCAACCTCGACGGCGTCGAGGGCCGCTCCGGCGTCTACGGCAAGCAGGACAAGACGGTCTCCTTCACCGTCGGCCGCAACCAGGTCTCCGTCGTGGACGCCAAGAAGCACACGATGAAGGTCACCCAGGACGGCAAGACCATCAAGACCATCAAGGTCACCACCGGCAAGCCCGGCTACGACACCTGGAACGGCCAGATGGTCATCAGCGAGAAGCTCGCCGTGACCCGCATGAACGGTGAGACCGTCGGCTACGGCGGCGAGTACGACATCAAGGACGTCCCGCACGCCGAGCGCCTCACCGACTCCGGCACCTTCATCCACGGCAACTACTGGGGCGGCGACGCCTTCGGCAACTACAACGCCAGCCACGGCTGCGTGGGCCTGCGCGACGTCAAGGGCGGTTACGACGGCGACGCGCCGGCCGCCTGGTTCTTCAACCACTCGATGATCGGCGACGTGGTCGTCGTCAGGAACTCCGACGACGCGACGGTCGCCGCGGACAACGGCCTCAACGGCTGGAACATGTCGTGGGAGAAGTGGAAGGCGTAGTTCTTACGATTACGACGATCGGCGGCCCCGGTGCGAGGTACTGCACCGGGGCCGCCGCCGTTGGTCCCCGTGCTGTGTCTGTCTGGGGGCGGCCCCCGGAGCCCCGGCCGGATGTGAGCGACCGCACCGACCTGTCGCCGTTGGTCCCCGTGCTGTGTCTGTCTGGGGGCAACCCCCAGACCCCCGGCCGGATGTGAGCGACCGCACCGATCCGTCGCCGTTAGTCCCCGTTAACCTGCTGGCATGACCGTGAATCTCGAAGTCGTCGAAGGTGTCGGCACCATCCGTCTCGACCGCCCGCCCATGAACGCGCTGGACGTGGCCACCCAGGACCGGCTGAAGGAGCTCGCCGAGGAGGCGACCCGGCGCGAGGACGTGCGGGCCGTGATCGTGTACGGCGGGGAGAAGGTGTTCGCGGCCGGGGCGGACATCAAGGAGATGCAGAACATGGACCACAGCGCCATGGTCCTGCGCTCCCGTGCGCTTCAGGAGTCGTTCACGGCTGTGGCCCGCATCCCCAAGCCGGTCGTCGCGGCGATCACCGGCTACGCGCTCGGCGGCGGCTGCGAACTCGCGCTGTGCGCCGACTTCCGGATCGCCGCGGACAACGCCAAGCTGGGGCAGCCCGAGATCCTGCTCGGTCTGATCCCCGGCGCGGGAGGCACCCAGCGGCTGGCCCGGCTGGTCGGGCCGTCCAAGGCGAAGGACCTGATCTTCACGGGGCGCATGGTCAAGGCCGACGAGGCGCTGACGCTCGGCCTGGTGGACCGGGTCGTCCCCGCCGACGAGGTGTACACCGAGGCGCACGCCTGGGCGGCGAAGCTCGCGCAGGGACCGGCGATCGCGCTGCGCGCGGCGAAGGAGTCGATCGACACGGGCCTGGAGACCGACATCGAGACGGGTCTCGCGGTGGAACGGAACTGGTTCGCCGGTCTGTTCGCCACGGAGGACCGCGAGCGGGGTATGAAGAGCTTCGTCGACGAGGGCCCCGGTAAGGCGAAATTCCTCTGAACCGCTTGCAATTGACGCGATGTCTGATCCGGGTCCCTCGATGGGGCGGTTTATGGGAGCCTTAAGGAACCCTTAAGTCTGCCTTGTCGAGGGAGTCCGTCGATTGCCTCCGAGTGAGCATCCGCCGCAGGTCAGAGAGGCTGTTGACGGCATCGAAGTGCCGCTGGCATATGCCGATCGGCCTTCTCGGAGCGACGCATTCCGGGGGGCGTATTCGTCAGGAACGGCCCCGGAGGACGCCGCCTGCGGCCATGATGGGGGCATGGCGGGGCTGGAGGACTTCGAACAGCCGCGGGGAGACGGTCGTGCGACGACGGCGCGCTGGTCTCCGGCGGTCGAGGACGAGCACGCACTGAAGGCGCTCGAACTGTTCGGAAACCCCACGGAAGCGGAGGTTCCGCTGCCGTCCAGACCGGAGTCGGCAGCAGCCGCACGGCGGTTGACGCAGGTGATCGTTCTCCGTCAGTGGGGACTGACTCCCAAGATGACCGAGGATGCCGTCTTACTCGTGTCCGAACTCGTCGGGAACGCGGTCCGGCACACCGGGGCACGGGTTTTCGGGCTGCGGATGCGGCGGCGCCGGGGGTGGATCCGGATAGAGGTCCGTGACCCGTCGCGCGGACTGCCCTGTCTGATGCCGGTGCAGGAGATGGACATCAGCGGACGAGGGCTGTTCCTCGTGGACAAGCTCTCCGATCGCTGGGGTGTGGATCTGCTGCCGCGCGGAAAGACCACCTGGTTCGAGATGCGGGTGGCCGACAGGTAGTCGGTCGCCCCCACGCGGTCAACCGGTCAACTAGTCGGTCGCCCCCACGCGGTCAACCGGTCCACCGGTCAACGGGGAGGGGTTCGCGTCCGCGCGGCAGACGGGTACGCGTGCGCGTCCACGCGGCGGAGCCGCACAGGGATACAGACCCGCGCCCCTGAGTGGGTCAATCGGCCGATATCCGGGACGAGAGCCCTTAAATGGGGCGGGTGACCACGACCGACCGCCGCACAGCGCTGCGTGCCGGTGCGGGGCTTGTCGCCGGAGGTGCGTTCGCCGCCGGATGTTCCGCCACCGGCGCCGTCGCGCATCCCGCGCCCTCCAGCCGCCCGTCCGCCGCCCCTGGCCCTCGCCGCTATCCCGGCAGCCCCTCCCAGCTCACCCACGGACCCCGCACCCACCCCCGCGTCGCCCTCACCTTCCACGGCCAGGGCGACCCCGCCATCGCCCGCGCCCTGCTCGCCGAGGCCGAACGGCATCACGCCCGCGTCACCGTCCTCGCCGTCGGGACCTGGCTGGACGAGCACCCCGGCCTCGCCCGCCGCATCCTCGACGGCGGACACGACCTCGGCAACCACACCCTCCACCACGTCGACATCAACTCCCTGCCCGAAGCCGGGGCCCGGCAGGAGATCACCGGCTGCGCCGAACGGCTGCGGCGGCTCACCGGGTCGATCGGGACCTGGTTCCGGCCCTCCCGCACACCCACCGCCTCCCCCCTCGTCACGCGGGTGGCCCGGGAGGCCGGCTATCCGCACGTCCTCTCCTACGACGTCGACTCCCTCGACTTCACCTCGCCCGGCGCCGACGCCGTCGCCCGCAAGGTCCTCGCCGAGATCCGCGGAGGATCCGTGGTGAGCCTGCACTTCGGCTACGACGACACGGTCGCCGCCCTCCCCGTCGTACTGGAAGAACTCGACCGGCGCGGCCTGGCCGCGGTGACCACCACGGAGCTGTTCAGCTGATGCCCCCCACTCCGATGAAGCGCGACCTCGTGCAGCGCGACCTCGTGCAGCGCCACCTCGTGCAGCGCCACCTCATGCGGCGCAACCTCGTGAAGAGCGCCCTGATCGCGGGCGCCGCGTTCGTCGCCCTCGCCGCCTGCGGTACCGAGACCAGGCACGGGGCGAACGAGGACCACGGCACCAAGGCGGCCGCCCCCGCCCCGGTGAAACAGGTGAAACCCGTGAGACCGGTGAGGAAGCCGGTCCAGGGGCTGCCGGGGATGCCACCCGTGCTCGACCCGCACGACGTGTACGCGGCCGACCGCCCGAACAGGCTGTCACCGGTGGTCAAGGACTTCCCGTCCCGGGTGTACGTGCCCAACACCGAGTCCGACACGGTCTCCGTGATCGACCCGAAGACGTACGAGGTCATCGAGACGATCCGGGTTGGCCGCCAGCCCCAACACGTCGTGCCCTCCTGGGACATGAAGACGCTGTGGGTCAACAACGACCGCGGCCACACCCTCACCCCCATCGACCCGAGCACCGGGAGGGCGGGCAGACCGGTCGAGGTGCACGACCCGTACAACCTCTACTTCACGCCCAACGGCAAGTACGCCGTCGTGATGGCCTCCCTCGACCGTGAACTCGTCTTCCGCGACCCGCACACCATGAAGGCGATCAAGACCGAACCGGTCAGCTGCTACGGCGTCAACCACGCCGACTTCTCCCTGGACGGGAGGTACTTCATCGTGTCCTGCGAGTTCAGCGGCGAGCTGCTGAAGGTCGACACCGAGAAGATGAAGGTCATCGGGCAGCTGAAACTGCCCTTCCGCGGGGCCATGCCGCAGGACGTCAAGATCTCGCCGGACGGGAAGCGGTTCTACATCGCGGACATGATGGCCGACGGCATGTGGGTCCTGGACGGCGACAGGTTCACCGAGCCGACCCTGCTGCCCACAGGGAAGGGCACGCACGGCCTCTACATCAGCCGTGACTCCCGCGAGATGTACGTCTCCAACCGGGGTGAAGGGACCGTCTCCGTCTTCGACTTCACCCGGAACAGGCTCACCAAGAAGTGGCACCTGCCCGACGGCGGCAGCCCCGACATGGGCGGCGTCTCGGCCGACGGCAAGGTCCTGTGGCTGTCGGGCCGTTACAACTCCGAGGTGTACGCCATCGACACCCGCACCGGCGCCCAGCTGGCCCGCGTCAAGGTCGGCCGCGGTCCGCACGGACTCGCGGTGTACCCGCAGCCGGGACGCTACTCGCTGGGACACACCGGCATCTTCCGCTGACGTCAGGTCGGTTGACACGCCGCCACCGGGCAGTACGCCATCGAGGTCCGCCCGGTCGACGAGCGGACCAGGGCCGAGATCATGAGTGACTGCGAGAGCAGCCCGTCCTACGAGCTTGCCCGGGCGCTGAGCAGCACCGCCTCGGCGCCCACGGGCCGGTAGCCCGCCGCCTGGAACGCCCGCATGCTGCGGGCGTTCCCCGGGGTGACCTGTGCCCACAGCGGTTCCGCGACGAGGTGGCGTGCCGCGGTCACCAGGGTCCGGCCCAGGCCCCGGTGCCGGGTGTCCTCGTCGACCTCGACGGAGACCTCCAGACGGCCGGCGATCCCGCGGCCCGTCACCAGCACCCCGCCCTCCGTCGTCCAGGCGCGCACGTCGTCGCGGCGCCGCCGGGCGTACACGATCCGCGGATGCCCGGCGTTCTCGATCTCCTTCAGCGCGAGCGGCGGCTCACCCGGCAGCGGGTCGCCCACCAGCATCGCGTCGACCGTCTCGGACCTGCGGCCCGTCCGCGCGATGAAGGCGGCCAGGAACACCGGGTTCATCGTCGCGGCCAGCGGGTCGCAGTCCAGGCCCCGCAGCGTGGCGTGGACCCAGTCGGGGTCCTCGTCCGTGAAGACGACCGAGTGCGCCGTGAAGGCCAGGACTCCCGCGTCCCGGTCGCACATCTGCGGCACCACCGTCGTGCCGCCGTCCGCGGGCGGGAAGACACCCCGGGCCGCAGCGTCGAGAATGTCCCGCAAGGTCTCCGTCACGGCTCTCCTCGTGTCTGCGTCCTCCGGAAGGTCAACCCTCGCAGACCTGCGGGACTCCGCCAGGGGCGGCCCCCGGGTCCCGCCCGGCGGTCGATGCGCAGCACGCCGGGACGGGCGGTTAATCTGACCTCCGTCAGCAAGACGGCAAGGCACGAAGAAGAGGGGCGGATCGGTGGCGGACATCGAGGAAGCACGCAAGCAGTTCGACCGGATCGACGGGGACGGCGACGGCCTCATCACGCCCGCCGAGTTCAAGACCGCTCTCGCCCAGGGCGGCGACTGGAACGTCACCGAGTCGGTCGCCGAGGCGATCATCAAGAGCCGTGACCTGAACGGCGACAAGCTCCTGTCGTTCGACGAGTTCTGGGCGTTCCTGAACAAGTGAGGCCCGCGAAAGGGGCGCCCGTCCGACAGCGGAGGGGCGCCCCTTCGTCACGCCCGGCCACACAGCCGTACGGCCCAGCGGCCCTCGCGCCGCTCCAGGACCGGACCGTCGCAGGTGCCGGAGGCGAGCGCCGAGCCGGCTGAGCAAGGGGGATGTGCCCGCTCCGGCGCTGACCCCGAGGGCTTCACCCGAGTGCCGCGGTGTCGGAATAGGGCGCTCAGGGGCGAGGTTGTTGCGATACAAGCGTATGCGTGTGCAACAACCGAGGAAGGGTCTGTCATGAAGATCGGCATCATCGGCGCGGGCAACATCGGCGGCAACCTCACCCGGCGTCTCACCGCCCTCGGTCACGAGGTAGCCGTGGCCAACTCCCGTGGCCCGCAGACGCTCTCGGAACTGGCCGAGGAGACGGGCGCGACGCCGGTCACCGTCGAGGAGGCGGCGCGCGGTGCGGAGGTCGTGGTCGTCACGATCCCGCTCAAGGCGATCCCGGACCTCCCGTCGGATCTCCTCGCCGGGGCGTCCGAGGGGGTTGCCGTCATCGACACCGGCAACTACTACCCGCAGCGGGACGGCAGGATCGCGGCGATCCTGGACGAGGGCCTCACCGAGAGCCGCTGGACGGCACAGCACATCGGGCATCCGGTGATCAAGGCCTTCAACGGCACGTTCGCCCAGGACATCCTGGACCGCCCGCGCCCGGCCGGCGACCCCGAGCGCATCGCCCTTCCGGTCGCGGGCGACGACGGGCCGGCCAAGGACAAGGTGCGGTCCCTCATCGACGACCTCGGTTTCGACACCGCCGACGCGGGCGGCCTCGACGAGTCCTGGCGCCAGCAGCCGGACACGCCGGTGTACGGGCTGCGTGCCGGGGTCGAGGGGGTCACCAAGGCGCTGGCGGAGGCGAGCCGGGAGCGTACGGCGCAGTTCGGGGGATAGGGCACACGAGCGCGCGGCGGCGTCGACCGGACCCGGAGCGGGGGGAACGAGGAGCACCGCCTGCGCCCGACGCCCCCCCGGGGGCACGGCGCAGGCAGTCCGGCGTGCCCTCAGACGATGTCCAGTGGGTGATGCGGCCCGGCAGGCAGCTCGACGAGGACGGGGTCCCCGGGCCGCACCACGCCCCCGACCGCGACGACGCTCATGATCCCGGACCTGAACCGCGCCCGGCCGTCCTCGTCCCGCCCGACGACCTGCTTGAGCAGCCCTTTGCGGAACCCGTCGATCTGCGCACACGGGTTCCGCAGCCCGGTGACCTCGACGACGGCCGTCTCCCCGAGCCGCAACCGCGTACCCCGGGGCAGGGAGAGCAGATCGAGGCCCCGGGTGGTGACGTTCTCCCCGAGCTGTCCGGCCGTCACCTCGAAGCCGGCCCGCCGCACCTCCTCGAACAGCTCCTCGTGTATGAGGTGCACCTGGCGGAGATTGGGCTGCGAAGGATCCTTCGCCATCCGGAAACGGTGCTTCACCGTCGCCCCGCCGTGGACGTCCCCCTCCACCCCGAAACCGGCGAGCAGCGTGACGCTCTCCCGGTTCGGCTTGGTGAAGGAGTACGTCTCGTTCCTGCTGACCGCGGCAACCGTCCCACGCATGAAAGAAGCTCCCCACTCCTCCGCGACGAGCACTTCGCCGCAGGTCAGAGCCTATATGAGCGGTGGCCGTCGGGAAGGGGTCAGTCGATGGCCGCCCAGGTGCGCAGCGCCGCCTTGCTCGCGAAGTCGGCGACGTTCTTGTCCAGGGGGTCGTCGGTGTACTGGTGGAAGCGCCACTTGGCCTTGATGCGGGGCTTGCCCGCGGTGACGTAGTCGGCGATCCACAGACCGTCGCCGGCGTACGACGTCGTGTCGACCGTCAGCCAGTAGTTCCTGTTCGTGTAGAGGACGACCCGGTTGTTCGGGCGGAGCTGCTTCAGCTTGCGGATGAAGGCGTCCTTCTCCGCGTTGGACGCGTGGGTGCCCTCCCCGGTCGTCTCCCAGTCCACGGCGAGGATGTCACCCGCCTTCTCGGGGGCGTGCTTCACGAAGTACTCGGCCTGCGCGGTGAGGTTGCCGGGCCACAGGAAGTGGTAGAAGCCGACGACCAGGCCGGCGTCGCGGCCGTGCTTGGTCTGGGCCGAGAGTTTCGGGTTGACGTAGGAGCGCCCCTCCGTCGCCTTGACGAAGACGAAGGAGAGACCGTCCGTGTCGAACGACGAGGACTGGTAGGCGCTGACATCGATGCCGCGGAGCATGTGGGGGCTCCCTGAAGTCTGAGTGGGGGAAGGGAAGTCGATGATGCCCCACCCGCCCCGCCCGGGAACCTCAGTCGCGTGTGGTCACCAGTTCGACCCCCGCCTCCGGGCTCGCCGGCCGGCCGGACATGACGGGCCTCGCACGGTCCGCCGCCAGCGGGGACAGCGGTACGGCGGGCTCCCCACAGGGGGACCGGTGGAGTGGATTGCGGGGGACACGCCGTAAGCGTCCGTCATGATGAGGATGCAGTGGTTCGTCGGGTGGTCGGCCAGGCCCGTGCCCAGTTCGCCGGCGTGCTCGCCGGTGAAGGGGTTGTGCGCGGAGGTGCCCGGTCCGTCCCCGCCGGCGAAGAGGAGTGTGCGGTTCTCGACGGTCGCCTGGCACAGAGCCCTGCTGCGGTGGCGATCAGCATCTGTCCTCCCCGTGGTCCCCGGAAGCGTCCCGATGCGGCAACAGCCTTGTGCTGCCCGGCACTTGGCTGTTCCGCGTGCATCGGGTCCCGCCGACCGTGCTGTTGTGCAGGGCGGTTGCGTACTTTCTTCCGCTGAGATCGTGATCACGGACACTTCGCAGGCTGTCGGTGGCGTACGACAGGATGCACAGGGGGAATCACCTGGCGTGGAGGGATATGGGGGCATGCCGATGGAACGGACCCGGTTGATCGGCAGGGAGGCGGAACTCGGGCGGCTCGACCAGCTGTTGGCCGACCTGACGGGGGACGCGGCCGGCCGTCCGGCGGTGCTCGACGTGAGCGGTGAGGCCGGCATCGGCAAGAGCCGGCTGGTGCGTGAGCTGTGTCTGCGGGCGACGCGGCGCGGGATGACCGTGCTGCACGGCCGGGCGACGGAGTACGAACACCACATCCCGTTCCAGCCGTTCACCGACGCCTTCACCGACCTCGCCCCCGGCGTCGTGGAGTCCTTCCCGGCGGCCGCCGACGTCGCGCCGGTGCTCAGCGGCACTCCGCGCCGCGCGGACCGCTTCGGCCTGCACCGGGCCACCGCCGCCCTGCTGACTCACGCCGCGGCCGCCCCGCTGGTCGTCGTGCTGGACGACATGCACTGGGCGGACGACGCCTCCCTGGAACTCCTCGACCACCTCGTACGGCACCCCGTGCGCGCCCGCGTCCTGCTTGCCCTCGCCCGCCGCGACCGGCAGAGCCCGGCCCCGCTCGCCGCGACCCTCACCCGCGGCGCGGACACCGGCGCGGTACGGCGGACGGTTCTCGGGCCGCTCGGCGAACGGGAGTGCGTCGAGCTGGTCACCGCCGACCTGGCCCGCGACGAGGCCGTACGGCTCTACGCTGCGAGCGAGGGCAACCCGCTGTACCTGCTGACCCTGCTCCAGGCCCGCCGCGAGGGCGCATCGATCAGCCGGCTGTCCACCACCGGGCTCGACGCGCTGCTGCTCGACGAGCTGACCCCGCTGACGCCCGCACAGCTCAGGCTCGTCGAAGCGGTGGCCGTGCTGGGCGACCACGCCACCACCGCCCTGCTCGGCGCTGTCACCGGCCGTGGAGGGACCGAACTGGCCGCGGACCTGGGGGTGTTGACCCGTCGTGACCTGGTGCGTACCGGCGAGCACGGACGCCTCGCGCTGCGCCATCCCGTACTGCGCGGCCTCGTCCACGACCGAGCCGAACCCTGGCTGCGCACCGAGATCCACCGGCTGGCCGCCGCCGAACTCGCCAGGGCAGGCGCCCCGCCGGCCGAGCGGGCGCATCACGCCGAGCGGTCACTGTCCGGCTGGGACCCGCAGGCGGCGGCCGTACTGACCGAGGCCGCCGAACAGGCCCTCCACACCGCGCCCGCGAGCTGCGCGCACTGGCTGTCGGTGGTGCTCCGGCACCTTCCGCACACGCCGGAACACTCCTGCACGAGAGCCGAGTTGATGCTGCTGCGCGCCCGGGCGCTGAGCTCCTGCGGGCAACTCCGGGAGAGCCGCGACCTGTTGCACCAGGTGATCGCGCTGCCCGACCCGGGCGACGGGACCGGGTCCAGGGTGTCCGCCGTCGTGCTGTGCGCCGTCGTCGAACGCCATCTGGGGCGCTACACGGAGGCCGTGGCCCTGCTCCGCCGCGAGCTGGACCGCACCGACCCGGCGCCGTCGCCCGCCGACCGGGTGGCGCTGGGACTGGAACTGGGCTCCTCGGCGCCGCACGCCACCGCGTACCCGACGGTGCGCTCCACCGTGACACGCACCCTGGAGGTGGCCCGCTCCCTCGGGGACGAGGCGGGCGTCGCGGGTGCGCTGGCCGTCGGCGCGCTGGGAGAGGCGTACGAGGGGGACACGGCCGCGGCGGCCGACCTGGCCCGCCGGGCCGCCGACCTCGTGGACGCACTGCCGGACGGCGACCTCACCGGCCTGTGCGAACCGCTGGCCCGGCTCGGCTGGGCCGAGGCGTTCCTGGAGCGCTTCGCCGACGCCGAGCGGCACGCCGACCGGGGCCTGGCCGTGGCCCGCCGCACCGGACAGCTCCACCTCCTTCCTCATCTGCTGCTCTGCAAGGCACACGTGCGCATCCAGACCTGCCGGCTCACGTCGGCGTGCGAACTGGCCGACGAGGCCGAGGACATCGCCCGCGGTATCGGCAGCGACGAACTGCTCGCCTTCGTCCTCGGTACCAAGGCCCACGTCCTGGTGGACGCCTGCCCGCCCGGCGATCCACGGCCACTGTCCACCGCGGAGGAGGCGGTGACCGCGGCAGGACTGAGCACCGGCTGGTGGGCGTCCATCGCCTGGTGCACGCTCGGCTACGCGGCGCTCACCACCGGCGACCCGGCCCGTGCGAGAGACGCCATGATGCGCGCCGGCGGTCCCGGACTGCGGCGGCTGCAGCCGTCGATGCGTCCGCTGTTCCTGGAGATCCTCGTGACCGCCGCCGTCGCCACGGGCGACCTGGCCACGGCGAAGGAGTGGGCCGCGCGGGCCGGGGAGGAGGCCGACGGGCTCGACCTGCCCGTACAGCGCGCCTCGGCCATACGCAGTGCGGCGCACATCCACCTCGCCCTGGGAGATGGCCCGGCGGCGGCGGACCTGTTCATGGCGGCGGCCGACGAGAGCGCCCGCAGCGGAGCATCGTTCTGGGAGGCCTTCTCCCTGCTCCTCGGCGCGTCCCTGCCGGCGGCGGACCCGGACACCGCGCAGCGCGGAACGGCCGCCTGGCACCGTGGGCAGCGGATCGCCGTCGCCGGGGGCTGCGGGATGCTGACCGGGCTGGCCGAGGCGATCCGCCCCGCGGTGGCCGACGCCGCCGACGGCCCCGAACGGCGCCTCGCCGAACTCACCGCCCGTGAACGGGAGATCGCCGACCTCGTCACCGAGGGCCTCACCAGTCCGGCGATCGCCGACCGGCTGTGCCTGAGCCGCCGCACGGTCGAGACCCACGTCTCCCGGATCTACCGCAAGACCGGCGTCTCGTCGCGGGCCGCCCTCGCGGGACTGATGACCGGGCGGACCCCTGGGCCGCTGTTCGGCGCTTGAGCCTCGGGCGCGCGGCCGGACCGGGACACCGGAGGTCTCCTCACCGGTATCCGGGACGCACTCGGCGTACTGCCCCGGACGTGCCGCGACCCCGGCGGACCGGACTCGGGCCTGGGGCCGCCGGCACGGTGAACCGGCCGTGCGCATCGGGCCGTTGACGAAGCCTCGGGGACAAGCGCACCGACCGCGTCGGCGACAGCTGTCCTTCCCCGGACCGCCGCCTCCTGGGCCACCCGTGCGACGCGCCCGGCGGGACCGCCAGCGGGGTCACGACCCGTACGGTCGCCACCGGCGTCGACGGGTGCTGCTGGAGTCAGTCGGTGTCCGTGGCGGTGAGGACCGTGATCTCCTGCCCGCCCGGCAGCAAGGCGGCCACGGCGAGGTCCCAGGCCACGTGGTGGAACCAGTCCGACGAGGGTTCGGCGATGAACCAGTGGGCCTGTTCGACCAGCATGGCCGTGTGATCGACCGGCGCGTCCGGGGCGGCGCCGACCAGACCGCCGAGGGAGCGCCAGGCGGCGAGCCGCCCGTACGCGCCGAACATGCCGTTGCCGTAGGCGGGGCTGCGCACCGCCGCGGTGAGCAGCACCTGCAGCACCCTGTCGGAGCCGGCCGGGTACAGCGGGGCCCTGGTCTGTCCCGTCGGCCATGCGGTGAGGGGCAGCCGCTCGAAGACGGCTGCGAAGTCGTCCGGTGGGACGGGGGACCCACACCAGAACTCCTGCGCGGCGACCATGCCGTTGGATTCCTCGAGCCAGTGCCGCACCGCGGCGCTCATGGCCTCGGCCACCTCCGGCACGGTGATCTCCACCGGATCGACCGCGGCACTGTGCCGGCGCATCTCCGGCGAGACACGGAGTTCGGGTCGGTCGCTGTGCCTCTCCACCGCCGCCGGGGGCAGGGTCCACGTCCAGTCGTGCGGGGCGTGCGTCGGCCTGCGCAGCGCACGCTCCGCCGGCAGCAGGTGGAGCGGCAGGGACGCGAGCGGATGCTCCTGCGTCACGAGCGCTCCGCCGAAGGACCGCAGAGGGGAGTACTCCGTGACTGCGACGCCTTTGAGGACCAGTTCTTGCAGCAGACAGGCCTTGAACTCGTCCGACGATGCGGTGCCGAGCTGCTCGCCGTAGACGACCAGGACGATGTCCGAAGGCCGATGCCCCAGCGCCACCATCTGGGCAAGGCGCCGCTCAGCCCTGGTCTGGGCCGACTCCGCGGCCTGCAGACTGCTCGGCAGGCGCATCAGAGCGCGCAGGCTCTGTGGGCCCGCCGTGGTGGCAAGAGCCGTCTGCAACCGGTCGAGCAGAAAGACGTGTTCAGGTGACTCCTCGCCCTCCTGGGCCGCCCGCCGGGCGAGCTCCGCGCCCAGCAGCGCCGCCCACTCGAAGTCCTCGGACGACACCCGATGCCGGATCTCCTCGCCGAGCGCGGACGCAGCTGAGAAGCCGCTGTCCAGCTGTTCTCTGATCCGTCGGGTCATGTCGCTGTGCATGGTGGAATCTCTTTGCCTCATGCTCGTTGAGCCGGGGGGGGGGGGGGGGGGGGGGGGGGGGGGGGGGGGGGGGGGGGGGGGGGGGGGGGGGGGGGGGGGGGGGGGGGGGGGGGGGGGGGGGAGGGGGG
>NZ_JBVIHJ010000020.1:0-199686 GCF_055570355.1 Streptomyces sp. NPDC031225
CCGCAGCGGCCGGCGTCCGGAACCGAGCACTGCTCAAGCAACCGAGCCGCCGGACCGAGGACGGACACCCCCCACCCCGCCCCCGACCCACCCACGGGCATTTAGGGGCGCGGGGAACTGCGCGACAAGCCCCCACCGGCCCGCAGCCAACACACAACCCCACCCACCCGATCAGCCGCGCCCAAGGGCAAAGAAATGACCCCGCCCGGAACCGAACCCCCCGGACGGAGCCACCTCAGCGAAACGATCATGCTCAGCGGCGAGCGACACCCTCCGCACGAGCCGCCGCGGCAACCGCCGCCGTCACGGCCGGAGCGACCCGCTCGTCGAACGGGGACGGAATCACGTAGTCGGCGGCCAGGTCGTCACCGACCACCGACGCCAGCGCCTCGGCCGCAGCGATCTTCATGCCCTCCGTGATCCGCGAGGCCCGCACCTGCAGCGCCCCCGCGAAGATCCCCGGAAACGCCAGCACGTTGTTGATCTGGTTCGGGAAGTCGGACCGCCCGGTGGCCACCACGGCCGCGTACTTGCGCGCGACATCCGGGTGCACCTCGGGGTTCGGGTTGGCCATCGCGAACACGAAGGCCCCCTCGGCCATGGAGGCCACGGCCGCCTCGGGCACCGTACCGCCGGACACGCCGATGAAGACGTCGGCGCCGGCGAGCGCGTCCTCCAGCGACCCGGAGAGGCCGGCCTTGTTCGTGAACCCGGCCACCTCCCGCTTCACGGACGTGAGGTCGTCCCGGTCACTCGACACGACACCCTTGCGGTCGGCCACCAGAACATCCCCGATGCCCGCCTCGACGAGCATCTTGGCGATGGCGACACCGGCCGCACCCGCGCCGGAGATCACCGCACGCAGGTCCCCGATACCCCGCCCGCTCAGCCGCGCGGCGTTCCGCAGGGCCGCCAGCGTCACGACCGCGGTCCCGTGCTGGTCGTCGTGGAAGACGGGGATGTCGAGCCGCTCCTGGAGCCGCCGCTCGATCTCGAAGCACCGCGGGGCCGAGATGTCCTCGAGGTTGACGCCGCCGAAGGACGGGGCGAGCCGCACCACGGTCTCGATGATCTCGTCGACGTCCGTGCAGGCCAGGGCGAGCGGAACCGCGTCCACGCCGCCGAACTGCTTGAACAGGATCGCCTTGCCCTCCATGACCGGGAGGGAGGCCTCGGGCCCGATGTCACCGAGGCCCAGCACGGCCGTACCGTCCGTCACGACGGCGACGACCGACGACTTCCACGTGTAGTCGTGGACGAGTTCCGGCTGCTCGGCGATGGCGCTGCACACCTTCGCCACGCCGGGCGTGTACGCGAGGGACAGGTCGTCCTTGTCGCGGATCGGCACGGTGGCCTGCACAGCCATCTTGCCGCCGCGGTGCAGCGCGAACGCGGGGTCGAAGGTATCGAGGGGCTCCGCCCCGCCGTCCTGGCCCGTATCGCTGTCGCTGCGAGGATTGACGATCTCCGCTGCCACTTTGTCTTACCCCTTAGGTCTTCATGGTTTGAGGGTGACCGCTCCTGGTTGAGGAACGGGCGGGCACCGCGCACGGCCCTGGGTCGTGGACACCTACGGATACGTATGGGCCGGTACGCGACGGGCGCGCCGCACACGCGCCCTGAGCCCCGGATGAGGGGTGTAAAGAACCTTCTTACCGGACGACCGGCGCCGAGGACGAGTCCAATACGTCCAAGGTCACATGCCACAGCGCAAATCGATCATCGATCATCCGGGGGCGGTGACATGAATCATGGGGCGCGATCCGGCCACGCCGTCGGGAGCCCCTTGACGACCGCTGAGCGGACGCTCGGGTCACCGCGCGCCGACCTCGGTCCATGCGCCCGCGCCACGGATCGCACCGAAGATCTTCCGGCCGGAATGCCAGATTCCCGCAGATGGTCCGGTCGTGATGTACGGACATGGTGGGGTTCGGGGGTCACCCGTTATCCGATTTTGACATGACCGTCGCCCAGAATGGTCCAGTCCGAATGGCAAGATGCCGTCATCACATGAGGTCGCGACACTCGAAGGCGTGTGCTCTCGTCGACCTGCGGAACCAAGGCGTCACCTCACCGACCGAGGCACAGCCGAGGTTCCGAGGCAGCCGCCGGTCCCGTCGGCAGCCGTCCCGCCCATCGGCACTCCACCCATCCGCCGGAGGAACCCATCATGACCGCACGCTCCACCCGTCGTACGACCGTCGCGCGCTCCAGGACAGCCGCGGTAGGTGCGATCGCGGTCGCAGGCGCCCTGATTCTCACCGGTTGCGGTGACCAGACCGGCAGCGGCAGCTCCGACGAGTCGTCCAACAGCGCACCCCTGTTCGACAAGCTGCCCGCGAAGATCCAGAAGGCCGGTGTCATCAAGGTCGGCACCAACGCCGAGTACGCCCCCATGGAATACCAGGAGGGCGGCAAGATCGTCGGTGTCGACCCCGACATCGCGGCCGCGCTGGGCAAGCAGCTGGGCGTGGAGTTCAAGTTCACCTCCGGCTCCTTCGACGGCCTGATCAGCTCCCTGAACTCCGGCCGGTACGACGTCGCCATGTCCTCCATCACGGACACCAAGGCACGCCAGGAGGGCCTGGACGAGAAGGGCAAGAAGCTCGGCCCGGGCGTCGACTTCGTCGACTACTTCACGGCCGGCACCGCCATCTACGTCCAGAAGGGCAACCCGAAGAAGATCAACTCGGTCGAGGACCTGTGCGGCCAGACCGTCGCCGTGCAGACCGGTACGACGTACGAGCAGATGCTGAAGGACCAGTCCAAGACGTGTACGGACGCCGGTAAGAAGAAGCTGACCATCGAGTCCTTCGACAACGACACCGAGGCGCAGACCCGGGTGAAGTCGGGCGGCGCCGTCGCGGGCGTCAACGACTACCCGGTCGCTGTCGACATCGCCCGCAAGGCCGACGGCGGCAACGCCTTCGAGGTGGTCGGCGAGCAGGTGGACGCCGGTCCCTTCGGCCTCGCCGTGAACAAGGAGAACAAGGAGCTCACGAGCGCCCTGGAGGCAGCCGTGAACGCCATCATCGAGGACGGCTCGTACAAGAAGATCCTGGCGAAGTGGGGCGCCGAGACCGGCGCGATCGACAAGTCCGCCGTCAACGGCGGCAAGTGACGGACCCCGAACCACTGAAGGGCAGTCACTGTGACTGACAAGCTCGACAAGGAACCGGCGGACGCGCCGGGGACGCCCATCGCCCCCGAGGCGATCAAGGCCATTCCCGTGCGCCACTACGGCCGGTACGTCAGCGCCGTCGTCGTACTGGCGCTGGTGGCCCTGCTGGTCAACGCGTTCGCCACCGCCGAGAAGATCCAGTGGAGCGCGGTCGGCGACAAGCTGTTCGACTCCACGGTCCTCGCGGGCGCCGGCCGCACCCTGCTGATCAGCGTCCTGTCGATGATCCTTGGCGTGGTCCTGGGCATCGTGCTGGCCGTGATGCGGCAGTCGAAGAACCCGGTGACCAGCTGGGTGGCCTGGGCCTACATCTGGTTCTTCCGCGGGACGCCGGTCTACGTCCAGCTCCTGCTCTGGTTCAACCTGGCGCTGATCTTCCCGCTCCTGAATCTCGGTCCGATCTACAAGGACGAGATGACGGACGTGATGACCCCGTTCATGTGCGCCCTGCTGGGCCTCGGCCTCAACGAGGCGGCGTACATGGCGGAGATCTGCCGCGCGGGTCTGCTGGCCGTCGACGAGGGCCAGACGGAGGCCTCGCACGCGCTCGGCATGAGCCACGCCAAGACACTGCGCCGGATCGTCATCCCGCAGGCGATGCGGGTGATCGTGCCGCCGACGGGCAACGAGTTCATCAACATGCTGAAGACCTCGTCGCTGGTGTACGCGGTGACCTACAACGAACTGCTGCGCGCCACCTCGACGATCGGTTCGACGTCGTACGCGGTGATGGAGATGCTGTTCGTGGCCTCCATCTGGTACCTGGTCATGACCAGCGTGTTCAGCGTCTTCCAGTACTACCTGGAGCGTCGTTTCGCCCGCGGTTCGTCCCGGAACCTGCCGCCGACGCCGTGGCAGCGGATCAAGGTCAACCTGATGGCGTTCAGCAGTGAAAGGGGCGGGGCATGACCGCCATGGTGAAGGCCGAGGGTGTCCACAAGTCCTACGGTCTGGTCGAGGTGCTCAAGGGCATCGACCTGGAGGTGAAGCAGGGCGAGGTGTTCTGCCTCATCGGTCCGTCGGGCTCCGGCAAGTCGACGCTCCTGCGCTGCATCAACCACCTGGAGAAGATCAACGCCGGGCGGCTGTACGTCGACGGTGAGCTGGTCGGCTACCGCCAGAAGGGCGACAGGCTGTACGAGCTCAAGGACAGCGAGGTCGCGCTCCAGCGCAGGGACATCGGCATGGTGTTCCAGCGGTTCAACCTGTTCCCGCACATGACGTCCGTCGAGAACGTCATGGAGGCGCCGGTCCAGGTCAAGGGCGTGGGCCGGACCCAGGCGCGGGAGCGCGCGCTGGAACTCCTGGAGAAGGTGGGCCTGGCCGACAAGGCCCAGTCCTACCCGGCGCAGCTCTCCGGCGGTCAGCAGCAGCGCGTCGCCATCGCCCGGGCCCTCGCGATGGACCCGAAGCTGATGCTCTTCGACGAGCCGACCTCGGCCCTGGACCCGGAGCTGGTCGGTGACGTCCTCGACGTCATGCGTGACCTCGCCGAGTCCGGTATGACGATGGTCGTCGTCACCCACGAGATGGGCTTCGCCCGCGAGGTCGGCGACAGCCTGGTCTTCATGGACGGCGGCGTGGTCGTCGAGTCCGGCGACCCCCGCGAGGTCCTGACCAACCCTCAGCACGAGCGCACGCAGGCGTTCCTGTCGAAGGTGCTCTAGCCGGCGGTACGACGTCGAAGGGGCGGTACGGGGATCCCGTACCGCCCCTTTCGCGTGGGCGTCTACTTGAGCGCGAGCAGCAGCGTGTCCGAGGGCGAGCACCACACCGGCCGGGCCTCTGCGAAGCCCTTCTCGCGCAGCACGCGTGCGTGCCACGCGGCGGACGGCATGTCCCCGTCGGCGTGTTCGCCGTAGATCTCGAAGCGGCGCGCAGTCGGCCCGGCGAGGACCGGGTCCTCCGCGGCGAGCTGCCACCATTCGGCCCAGTCGAGGGCGCCGTCCTGCCTGGCCTGATCCATGTGGCCGTGGCGCCGGGCGCGTTCGGCCGCGTTGATCCGGGGCGTGGCTTCGTCGATCATGTGGTCCGCGTTCATGAAGACACCGCCGTCGCGGACGAGTTCCGCGACCTGACCGTAGAGGGCCGCGAGGGGTTCGCTGTGCAGCCAGTGCAGGGCCGTGGCGGTCAGGACGGCGTCGTACGCGTCGTACGGCAGTTTCGTGGGCCAGTCCGGGCCCTTGAGGTCGGCGGTCACGAAGGAGACCCGCTCGTCGCCCGCGAAGGTGCCCTCGGCGATGGCGAGGAGCGCCGGGTCGAGGTCGACGCCGGTGCTGGTGGCCTCCGGGAACCGGGCGAGCAGCCTGGCCGTGATACTTCCCGTGCCGCAGGCGAGGTCGAGCACGCGCGGCCTGGGCCCGACGAGTGCCTCGACCATGTCGAGCATGATCCGGAACCGGTCCTCGCGGTCCGGCATGTACACCTCTTGCTGCCGGTCCCAGCTCGTCTGCCAGGCCTTCCAGTCGGTAGTGAGTTCGGCCGTCATGGGAGCCCCTGTCCAGTCGCAGTCGTAATACCCTGGAAGCACGATCAGCTGTTACCCGACCGCACGACGACGATAGAACGCCTCCGTAAGGACTACAAGTGGAACTGGCCTATTACTCGGATTACGCCGTCCGGCTGGTCAACAGCGAGGACCCGGCCCGGGGCAAGGACTCCCTGACCTCGGTGGAGGCCGTTCGCGACCTGTTCGGCGGCAACGGCACGGGGGCCCGCCGGGCCACCGACGCCGACGTCACCCGGTTCCGTTCGGTCCGGGCACGGCTGCGCTCGGTCTTCGAGGCGGCGGACGGCGACGACGAGACGCTCGCCGTGGACCTGCTGAACTCGCTGCTGCTCGAGTTCCCGGTGAGCCCGCAGATCTCCGGGCACGACTTCCGCGACGACGACGGCCGCCCGCTGTGGCACATGCACCTGGCGGACCATCCGTCCAACGCCACCGCCGGGTACGCGGCCATCGCCGCGATGGGCCTTGCCTTTCACCTCACCGAGTACGGCGTGGACCGGCTGGGCCTGTGCGAGGCGGCCCCCTGCCGCAACGCCTACCTCGACACCTCCACCAACCGCTCCCGGCGCTACTGCTCCGACCGCTGCGCCACCCGCGCCAACGTGGCCGCCTACCGGGCCCGCAAGCGCCTGGAGGCCGACCGGTCGGGGAAGACGGGCCGTACGGCGGACAGCGCCCAGCGCACCGCGGCCAGCGGCGAGCGCTGACCGGACCCGAGCGGCCGGTACCGCAGCCGGGCCTTCCCGAGAACGAGATCCTCCGGTACGACGCCGTAGTCCGTGCTGTCGCCGCCCGCGAAGGTGTTGTCGCCGAGCACCCACCAACCGCCCTCGCGACGCTCCACCGCCCGTTTGACCACGAGCAGGTCCTGCTGGAAGGGATGCCGCAGGATCACGATGTCGCCGGCGCCGATCCTGGCGCCCCAGTGCACGACGAGCTGGTCCCCGTGCCGGAGCGTGGGCACCATCGACGGCCCGGTCACCTCGGCCACCCCCACGAAGGGCAGCAAGGACCTCCCCCGCTCGGTCTCCTGCGACAGCTCCGGCATCCCCGGCACCTCCCCGGTCCGTTCATCCACCAGTCCCAGTCTGACCCCGGACTTTTGTCCTAAGCCCATGGGGGCACCCGCGATTTCGCCACTCCCAGGGAGTAATGTCGCACCTGAGAAGACGATCACGAGGAAGGAACGCTCCATGCTTTCCCGCCTGTTTGCCCCCAAGGTCAAGGTCAGCGCACACTGCGACCTGCCCTGCGGTGTGTACGACCCGGCCCAGGCCCGCATCGAGGCGGAGTCGGTGAAGGCCGTGCAGGACAAGATGGCCGCCAACGACGACCCGCACTTCCAGGCTCGCGCCACGGTCATCAAGGAGCAGCGCGCCGAGCTCGCGAAGCACCACGTTTCCGTGCTCTGGAGCGACTACTTCAAGCCCCCGCACTTCGAGAAGTACCCGGAGCTGCACCAGCTGGTCAACGACGCCCTCAAGGCCCTCTCGGCCGCCAAGGCCTCGACGGACCCGGCCACCGGTCAGAAGGCTCTGGACTACATCGCCCAGATCGACAAGATCTTCTGGGAGACCAAGAAGGCCTGACCTCCGCGTCAGCCTCCGCCGACCCGCGATCGGTGCACCATCGCAGGTCGACGGGAACCCCGAAGGGGCCCGGCCGGTTCACACCGGCCGGGCCCCTTCTCCGTCCCTCCGTCGGCGGCTGCCGGACACCGAAGTCCGGTTCGCGGCACGGAGAAGGAGCGCGCACGGGTCGTCGGGGATGTCGGAGTCTCCCGGACCGCCGGGGCCCCTCGTAGCCGTTCGGCCGAACGGCTGTGCAGGGACGGGCGTGGCCGGGCGCGCAGGACCGCTTCACGGCCTGCCTTCCGGACCGGCTCGATCTCGCGTGCCCTGGCACGACCCGAGGGACAGCCCCCGGTCCCGCCTCAGTCCTCGCCCTCCTCCAGCAGCCCCGCCGCCGCGCCCACGACCCGCGGGTCCGGGGTGCCGACGACCTCCTCGTCCTTGTCGGAGTAGTCGAAGCGGGCCAGCACGCTGCGCATGGCCTCGACGCGGGCGCGCTTCTTGTCGTTGCTCTTGACCACCGTCCAGGGAGCGAAATCGGTGTCCGTCTCGCGGAACATGGCGACCTTCGCGGCGGTGTAGTCGTCCCAGCGGTCCAGGGACTCGAGGTCCATGGGGCTGAGCTTCCACTGCCGTACGGGGTCGATCTGGCGGATGGTGAAGCGGGTGCGCTGTTCGCCCTGGGAGACCGAGAACCAGAACTTCAGCAGGTCCACGCCGTCGTCCACGAGCATCCGCTCGAACAGCGGGGCCTGCCGCATGAAGCGCCGGTACTCGTCCTCCGTGCAGAAGTCCATGACCCGCTCGACCCCGGCCCGGTTGTACCAGGACCGGTCGAACAGCACGATCTCGCCTGCGGTCGGCAGGTGTTCGACGTACCGCTGGAAGTACCACTGCCCGCGCTCGCGCTCGGTCGGCTTCTCCAGCGCCACCACGCGCGCGCCACGCGGGTTCAGGTGCTCCGTGAAGCGCTTGATGGTGCCGCCCTTGCCTGCCGCGTCCCGTCCCTCGAAGACGATGACGAGACGGCGTCCGGTCTCCTTGATCCAGCTCTGCAGCTTCAGCAGCTCGATCTGCTGGAGCCGCTTGTGCCAGTCGTACTCCTTGCGTTCCATGCGCTGCGCGTACGGGTAGTTCTCCCGCCAGGTGTCGATCGGGCTCCCGTCCGGGCGGATGAGCACGGGGTCGTCGGGATCTGTGTAGTCGACCTTCAGGTCGGTCAGCAGGGGCGTCACCCTTGCTCCCCTCTCATCTCGGTAAATCAACGGCTCAGTGGCTCGGCCAGTGCGTGCGTGGTCGGCCGGTCAGTGGCTCAGCCACACAGTGGTTCAGCCGGCCAGTACGACTACCCGTCAATGGAACTGCGGCACGATCAGATAAATGCCGTACACCACCACCGCCGCGCAGGCGAGAAAGCACAGGCCCGCCTGCGTGACGCCGACGGCGGAGGTGCCACCACCATCCTCGCGCGCGCCCTCGAAGCGGGCGAGGCCGAGGACGCCGAGGGCGAAGACGACGACCACGGCGACGGTGACTCCGATGCTCACCGCGGTGACCTGGCCGAGTGCGGTCCAGTCGATGCTCATGACAGGAACTCCTGGGAGGGCTCAGGCGGCCGTGCCGACACGCGTCGGCGGCTCGGTGCGGATGGTGACCTCGTGGGCGTCGTTGACGTTGTGCGCGCTCACCGGGTTGCGGCGGGAGACCAGGACGATGCCCGCGGCGACGGCCGCGCCGATCAGGGCGACCACGACGGTGCCGAAGTTCCCGCCGTGCTTGACGGCGCTCGCGGAGATGCCGCCGACGAGCGCGGCGGCGGGCAGCGTGATCAGCCAGGCGAGGACCATCTTGCCCGCGACGCCCCAGCGGACCTCCGCCAGCCTGCGCCCGAGGCCCGCGCCGAGGATGCTGCCCGAGGCGACCTGGGTGGTGGACAGGGCGAAGCCGAGGTGGGCGGAGGTCAGGATGACGGCCGTGGACGCGGTCTCGGCGGCGAAGCCCTGCGGGGACTGGATCTCCGTGAGCCCCTTGCCCATGGTGCGGATGATCCGCCACCCGCCGAGGTAGGTACCGAGGCCGATCGCGAGACCCGCCGAGGCGATGACCCAGACCGGCGGACCGGCGTCGTGGCCGAGCGCGCCCGCCGAGATCAGGGTCAGCGTGATGACGCCCATGGTCTTCTGGGCGTCGTTGGTGCCGTGCGCGAGGGAGACGAGGGACGCGGAGGCGATCTGGCCGAGCCGGAAGCCCTTCGTCACGGAGTCCTTGCGGCCGCGGGCGGTGAGCCTGTAGGCGAGGTAGGTGGCGATCAGTGCCGCCGCTCCCGCCACGACCGGGGAGGCCAGGGCCGGGATCAGGATCTTCTCGACCACCTTGTCGAAGTGCACGCCGTGGGAGCCGGCGCCGACCCACACCGCGCCGATGAGTCCGCCGAACAGGGCGTGCGACGAGCTGGACGGCAGGCCGATCAGCCAGGTCAGCAGGTTCCACAGGATCGCGCCGACCAGCCCCGCGAAGATCATCCCCGGTGAGACAAGCGTGTCGTCCACGATGCCGCCGGAGATCGTCTTGGCGACCTCGGTGGACAGGAAGGCGCCCACGATGTTGAGGGCACCGCTCACCAGGACCGCGGTCCGCGGTTTCAGTGCGCCGGTCGCGATGGACGTGGCCATGGCGTTGGCCGTGTCGTGGAATCCGTTGGTGAAGTCGAAGGCCAGGGCCGTGACGATGACGACCGCCACGAGGAACGTGATGTGGTCCATGCCTCTCATGGGAACAAGCGCTTCCGTACGGCAGGCGAACGTGAGGCAAAGCCCGTTCCAGGTCCGCGCACCCAGCTCGTGACCATCGTGCGATCCTGGCGTGATGGTGGGCATCGAGGACCTGGTGCGGCTGCGGCAGGCGCGCGACCGGATGGACCGTGAGTACACCGAGCCGCTCGACGTCACGGCGCTCGCGCGCACCGCGCTGATGTCGCCGGGCCACTTCCAGCGCAGCTTCCGCACCGAGTTCGGGGAGACGCCGTACGGCTATCTCATGACCCGGCGTATCGAGCGCGCCAAGGCCCTGCTGCGCCGGGGCGACCTGTCGGTCACCGAGGTCTGCATGGCCGTGGGCTGCACCTCCCTCGGCTCCTTCAGCGCGCGCTTCACCGAACTGGTCGGGGAGACCCCGAGCTCCTACCGCGCCCGCCCCCACGAGGAGATCGCGGGCATCCCCCCGTGCGTGGTCCGCAGGCACACCCGGCCCAGACGGGCCTAGCGTGGACTCATGGACATCAAGCTCAAGAACTGCTTCATCGCGGTGGACGACCACGACAAGGCGATCGCGTTCTACCGGGACGTGCTGGGCATGGAGGTGCGCAACGACGTCGGGTACGAGGGGATGCGCTGGGTGACCGTCGGCTCGCCGCTCCAGCCGGACGTGGACGTCGTCCTGGAACCGCCCGCCGCCGATCCGGACGCCTCCCCCGCCGACAAGGAGGCCATGGCCCGGCTGCTGGCCAAGGGTCTGCTGCGCGGGGTCAACTTCACCACCACCGACTGCGACGCCCTGTTCGCCCGGGTCCGGGAGTCCGGCGCGGAGGTGATCCAGGAACCGATGGACATGCCGTACGGCGTGCGGGACTGCGCGTTCCGTGACCCGGCGGGGAACATGCTCCGCTTCATGGAACGGTCCGAGGACTGAAAACACCGGGGCGGCGACGGACCACCGACCTACGATCACCGGTATGAGCACCCGCTGGACGTATGCCTTCGTGGACCGGCCCGTCGTGCGCTTCGCGCAGGCCTGCGACTTCTGGACGACCGTGACGGACACGCGGCTGTCCGAATTCCGGGGCGGGCGGCGGGAGTTCGTGACCCTGCTGGCCGAGGGCGCCGACGCCTGCGTCAAGCTCCAGGCGGTCGCCTCCGGCCCGGGCGGCGCCCATCTCGACTTTCCCGTGGACGACGTACGGGAGTTCGCGAGGTCGGCCGAGTCGCTCGGCGCGCGGGTCGTCGCGGATCAGGGGACGCTGGTCGTACTGCGCTCCCCCGCGGGCCAGTTGTTCTGCACCGAGCCGTGGCGCGGGCAGTCGATCCGGCCGCCGGTGATCCGCGGCAGCCGCCTCGACCAGGTCTGCCTCGATGTCCCGCCGTCGCTGCACAGCGCCGAAGTCGCTTTCTGGACGGCCCTGTTGCCCGACTGGGACTCGGTGGCCGGTTCGCTGCCCGAGTTCCATGTACTGAAGCCTCCGCCCGGCCTCCCGGTCCGTATCCTCCTCCAGCGCCTCGGCGAGGAACGCCCCGTCGCCGCCCATCTGGACCTCGCCTGCGCGGACATCGAGGCGACCCGTGCCGAACACGAGCGCCTGGGTGCCGAGTTCGTCGCCCGGCACCGCAACTGGGCGGTGCTGCGTGACCCGGCCGGTGGCCTGTACTGCCTGACGGGCCGGGACCCGGAGACCGGCGGCCTGCCTAGCGGTTCCTGAACAGGCAGACGGACCGGCCCTTCTCGTCGGGGGCGGAGCAGGACGTCCGCCATCCCTCCGGAAGCGAGGGCGTCGGACTCGCCCGCTCCCACCCGTACGGCCCCGACGGCTCCTCCGAGTCCCGCAGCCAGAGCGTGAGCCCGCCCGCGACGACCACGAGAGCCACCCAGACGACCAGCGCCCGGCGCCATGAGCGACGGGGGTCGGTCACCCCCACGGTTCCACGTCGACGACCGCGTCCACCGGCAGCGGTCCGTAGATGTGCGGGAACTCCTCGGCGCCGGGCTCGGGGGCCTCGTACTTCAGCGGCACGTCCAGCCGTGCGGGGTCGATGACGAGGAGCACGAGTTCGTCGGGCCCGGCGTAGGAGCCGTAGACGAAGGCGGCGACGGCAGGCACTTGTTCACGCGTCGAGCAGTGGATGAAGCCCTGCTCCTGGAGGGTGCGGCCGCGCGTCGACATCTCGTACGTGCCCCGGGCCCGGGCCTCCTCCCAGAGAGAGCGCTCGGTGAGGTGCACGATGGGGTTGGTTGTGGACATGCCGTCACGTTAAGGCCTCAGGCGCATCGCGGTCCCGTCGGGAGGCGGGTCCGGTCAGTGGCCGGTGTGCCGGGTGGAACGGATCGTGGGACGATCACGCGGGTGACCTGGCCGGGGCGCGGCGGTGTACCGATACGCCCCGGCACCCGCAGCGCCCGCCGAACGCGGCCCTAGCGCCGCTGCCCGGGTTCGCGCCACATCGGCCACATCCGAGGGCCGTCCGGCAGCTGCAGCGGTCGCTCCACCAGCGCGAACCCGAGCCGCTCGTACAGCACCCGGCTCCGCTCACTGCTCGCCTCCAGATACGCCGGCGTCCCCTCCCGGTCGCACCGGTCGAGCACCGAGCCGATGAGCGCGGTCCCCAGCCCCTCTCCCTGGCGCGCAGGGTCCACGCCGATCATCCACAGGTACTCGTGGGCCCGCCCCGAGGGATGCACCTCGGCCGTGAGCCGCCCGATCAGCTCGATCCGCTCGTTCTCCGGATCGAGAGCCTCACGCAGCCGCGCGAACTCCTCGGCCTCGCCGTCCTCGTCGCCTCCCGCCGCCGGTACCGACAGCCACAACGCGCAGGCGGCCCCGTCCTCGGTGACATCGACCCGTCCCTCTGCCAGCACGCCGTCGACGAACGCTGCCATGAGCCGGGGATGGGTCGTGCGGCGGTACTCCTCCCCCGGAAAGATCCACCCGCTGACCGGATCATCCTGGAAGGCCGCGTCCAGCAGCCCCGCGACCTGCTCGCGATCGGCTCTGCCCGCCGTCCGTATCACCACGCCCATGCCCACCCCTGTGTCTCAACAGCCTCTGCTTGCAAGGTCGTTGAGCCTAGCCGGTGAACGTGCGGAAACGGGCCCCGCACACCGTGGGGATGTGCGGGACCCGTCGGCCGGAGCTCCCGGAGTGCCGTGCGGGGTCAGGAACCGCACGGAAGGGGTGCTCCGGGGCCCTCAGACGCTGCGCCGCGTCACGAACTCGGCGAGGGACAGCAGCCCGCCCGCCGCCTCGGGCTGCGGCACCGCCCGTGCCAGCTGCCCGATCGCCCGGGCCATCCGGTCGGCGGCCTGCAGCTGCGCCCAGTCCCGTCCCCCCGCCTCCTCGACGGCCGAAGCCGTACGCGCCAGATCCCCCTCGTCGTACGGCGCCGAGTACAGCGCGGCCAGTTCCGCGGCCGCGGGCGTGCCCGAGGCGAGCGCGGCGACCACCGGAAGGGACTTCTTGCGGGCCACGAGATCCGCTCCGGCCGGCTTGCCGGTGCGGCTCGGGTCTCCCCATATGCCGATCACGTCGTCGATGAGCTGGAAGGCGAGCCCGGCCTCCCGGCCGAACGCGTCCATCGCCTCGACGTCCTCGGCGGACGCTCCCGCGTACAACGCGCCGAGCGCGCAGGCGCACCCCAGCAGCGCCCCCGTCTTGGCCTCGGCCATGACGAGCACCTGGTCGAGGGTGACCTCGCCGGGGCCGAGCCGCTCCATGGCGGTGTCCTGGTGCTGGCCCTCGCACAGCTCGACGACACAGGTCGCGAGGCGGGCGGCCGCGGACCCGGACGCGGGGTGCGGGTCCTCGGCCAGCAGCCGGAGCGCCAGCGCCTGGAGGGCGTCCCCGGCGAGGATCGCGTCGGCGTCACCGAACACGGTCCACGCGGTGGGCCGGTGCCTGCGGGTGGTGTCCCGGTCCATCACGTCGTCGTGCAGCAACGTGAAGTTGTGGACCAGCTCCACCGCCGCGGCCGCCCGTACGGCAGCGGCCCGCGCCGGTTCTCCTCCCAGGGCGGCGGCCGCGGCCAGGACGAGCGCGGGCCGGATCGCCTTGCCCGCGTTGCCCGCCGCCGGGGTGCCGTCGGCGTGCTCCCAGCCGAAGTGATAGAGCGCGATCCTGCGCAGGGAGCCGGGCAGCGACTCCAGGGCGGAACGCAGCTCTGGGTCGACCGACGCCCGGGCCCGCTCCAGGATCACCCCGGCCTCGTGACCGTCGACGCAACGTGTCTCGTGCGCGTCGGGCGAGGGCGCGGCAGGCGGGCCTGCCCGCGGTCCGCCGAGCACGCCTGTCTCGCCGGCCGACGCCGGCTCCCCGGTCCGCCCGGCGACCGACGGCTGCGTCGTGAACTCGGCCATGGGACCCCCCTCGGTCGCTCCGCGGACGGTGGCGCCTGCGCTGTGGGTGGGTGTGCGCCACCGGGGCGGCTGCGCCCCGGTGTCCGACCGGGGTGTACCCGCCCCGGTGGGCGGGGACACGGCTCCCGGGTGCAGAAACGTCACCTCCACCGGCCGATCTCGACGTTCTCCAGCACGCCGAGCGCGTCCGGCACCAGCACGGCCGCCGAGTAGTAGGCCGTCACGAGGTACTTGATGATCGACTGCTCGTTGATGCCCATGAACCGCACCGACAGGCTCGGCTCGATCTCGTCCGGGATACCGGCCTGCTGAAGGCCGATGACGCCCTGGTCGGCCTCGCCCGTACGCATCGCGATGATCGAGGTCGTGCGCTCCGGGCTGACCGGGATCTTGTTGCACGGGTAGATCGGCACCCCGCGCCAGGTGGGGATGCGGTTGCCGCCCACGTCCAGGGTCTCGGGGACCAGACCGCGCTTGTTGAGCTCACGGCCGATCGCGGAGATCGCGCGCGGGTGGGCGAGCAGCAGCTTGGTGCCCCGGCGGCGGCTGAGCAGCTCGTCGAGGTCGTCGGGGCTGGGCACGCCGTCGTGCGGCTGGAGCCGCTGGTCGTACTCGCAGTTGTGCAGCAGCCCGAACTCGCGGTTGTTGACGAGCTCGTGCTCCTGGCGCTCCTTGAGGGCCTCGACGGTCAGCCGGATCTGCTGTTCCGTCTGGTTCATGGGCTGGTTGTAGAGGTCGGCCACGCGCGTGTGGATGCGCAGCACGGTCTGGGCGATGCTCAGTTCGTACTCGCGGGGCCGCGCGTCGTAGTCGACGAAGGTGTGCGGGATGTCGGGCTCACCGTCGTGGCCGGACGCGAGGTCGATCTCCTTCTCGCCGTACTTGTTGGTGCGCTGCGAGGGGATCGCCCGCTGTTCCTGGAGGTGCTCGCGCAGGGCGTCGGCACGCTCCGCGACCTGGTCGACGTCCTGGCGGGGCAGGACGAGGAGGGTGCAGGCGGTCGCCGCGCGGGCGGTGTACTCCCAGATGGCGTCCGGGTCGAGGAGCGCCTGGTCGCCGAAGTAGGCGCCGTCGGCGAGGACGCCGAGGACCGCGTCGTCGCCGTAGGGGCCGGTGCCGACCTTCTCCACCCTGCCGTGCGCCAGCAGGTACACCTCCTCGGCCCGCCCGCCGAACGAGGCGATCACCTCCCCCGGGGCGAACTCCCGCTGCTGGCAGCGCTGGGCGAGCTCGGAGAGCACCTCGTCCTCCTCGTACGACCGGAGCGCCGGCAGCTCGCGCAGTTCGGCGGGGATCACCTCGACCCGGTCGCCGGTCTTCACGAACGTCACCCGGCCGTCGCCCACGGCGTAGCTCAGACGTCGGTTCACCCGGTACGTGCCGCCCTGCACGTTCACCCAGGGCAGCATGCGCAGCAGCCAGCGGGAGCTGATCTCCTGCATCTGGGGTGCGGACTTGGTGGTGGTGGCCAGGTTCCGCGCGGCTGCCGTGCCGAGGCTCTGCTGCGGCCGGTCCTGCTCGGTGCGGATCTCTTCGCCTACCGACATAAGGAATTGCCCTCCCGAAATACATGCCCGAGCGCGATCTGCGCCCGGGCATCGTGTGCACGAGCAAGCCTTCCTCACAGAACGTGTCGGTGCTATTACCCGAAAGAGGGGGAATGGATCACCGCGAGGCTGGGCACATGAGCAATTCCTGTCGACTCGCGTCCGGTCAAGTCCACTTCCATGAGCGGAATTCGACTGTCCGAATCAAGTCGCACGCTGTACGAACCAGGAATCGGACTCCCCTGTTTTCGGTACAGGCACCGGTACGAGCCGACCGCGTCCGGCGGCCGGCGCGCAGTGCGAAGGAGGCGGCCATGGCCTCACCCATGTCCGCGGGCAGATTCCTGGCCGTTCTGCGGGCGGAGGGCGCCACCGTCGTCGAGGTCGGCGACTGGGAGCACCACAACCGCAATCACGTCGGGGCCTGGGGGCCCGTGCACGGCGTGATGATCCACCACACGGTGACCAAGGGCAGCGCGGCCACGGTCGAGCTGTGCCGCAAGGGCTACAGCGGCCTGCCCGGCCCCCTGTGCCACGGTGTCATCACCAAGGACGGCACCGTCCACCTCGTCGGCTACGGCCGCGCCAACCACGCCGGTCTCGGCGACGACGACGTCCTGCGTGCCGTGATCGCGGAGCGGGCGCTCCCGGCCGACAACGAGGCGAACACCGACGGGAACCCCCACTTCTACGGCTTCGAGTGCGAGAACCTGGGCGACGGCGTGGACCCCTGGCCCGCGGCCCAGCTGGCGGCGATCGAGAAGGTCTCCGCGGCCGTGTGCCGCCACCACGGCTGGACGGAACGGTCGGTCATCGGCCACCTGGAGTGGCAGCCGGGAAAGGTGGACCCGCGCGGCTTCACGATGGCCTGGCTGCGGGGGCGTATCCGGGAGCGTCTGACATGACCCCGCAGGTCACAATGGGGAAGTGACCGGTCCCGACACCCTGCACCCCAGCCTGCCGTCCCCCCTCCAGGAGTTGTCGGACCCCCGCTTCGCCCGCCATGGCCTGCGTCTTCTCCTCAAGCGCGACGACCTGATCCACCCCGACCTCATCGGCAACAAGTGGCGCAAACTCGCGCCGAACCTCACCGCCGCGGCCGGTCGCGGCCTCGTCACCTTCGGCGGGGCCTACTCCAACCACCTGCGTGCCACGGCGGCCGCCGGACGCCTCCTCCGTCTGCCAACGGTCGGGGTGGTCCGGGGCCAGGAACTGGCCGACCGTCCGCTGAACCCCTCGCTGGCCCGGTGCACGGCCGACGGCATGCGGCTGCACTTCGTCGACAGGTCGACGTACCGCCGCAAGGCCGAGCCGGACACCCTCGCGCGCGTGCTGCGCGCGGCGGACGCCGCGGACGCGTACGTCGTCCCGGAGGGCGGCAGCAACGCGCTCGCCGTACGGGGGTGCCGCGCGCTCGGCGAGGAGCTGGCCGGTCGGGCCGACGTCGTGGCGATCGCCTGCGGCACCGGCGGCACGCTCGCGGGCCTGGCCGCCGGACTGGCCCCGCACCAGCGCTGCCTGGGCTTTCCCGTCCTCAAGGGCGGCTTCCTGACGGCCGACGTCCAGTCCCTGCAACAGCGCGCCTTCGGCGGCCCGCGCGGCGACTGGACGCTCGACGACCGCTTCCACTTCGGCGGCTACGCCCGCACCAGCCCCGAACTCGACGCCTTCGCCGAGGACTTCGAGAACCGTCACGGCCTGCCCGTGGAACGTCTCTATGTCGCCAAGTTGCTCTACGGACTTGTCGCGCTCGCCGAGGAGGGCGCCTTCGCGCGCGGGACGACACTCGCGGCGGTCGTCACGGGCCGGCCCTTCCCCTGAGGCGGGCCGCCCTGAGGAAGGCCACAGGCCCCGCCTGCGGTCTCACTGCTCCACCTCCCGATAGGCCGCCGCCTCCTCCAGGTCCAGCCTGCGCAGCAGGGTCCGCAGCATCTCGTCGTCGATGTGGCGCCCGTCCCGCAGCTTGACGAAGACCGCGCGTTCGGCGCCGATCATCTCCCCGGACAGACGGCGGTAGGTGTCGTCGACCGTCTCGCCCGTCAGCGGGTTGACCTGGCCGAGGCGCTCCCAGACGGCGTTGCGGCGGCGCTCCAGGACCGTGCGAAGACGGTCGGCGAGGGGCGGTGGGAGGGCGTTGTGCTCGTCGGAGAGGAGTTCGTCCAGGTGGCGTTCGGCGGCCCGGGAGGCCTGCGCCTGGGCGTTCGCCTCGGCGAGGGTCTCGGCCTGCGCGTCGCGGCCGGGCAGCTTCAGCATGCGGATCAGCGGAGGCAGGGTGACGCCCTGGACGACGAGGGTGCCGATGACCGTGGTGAAGGTGAGGAACAGGATGAGGTTGCGGCCCGGGAAGGGCTCGCCGCCGTCCAGGTGCTCGGGGATCGAGAAGGCGATCGCCAGCGAGACCACGCCCCGCATCCCGGCCCAGGCAATGACGAACGGTCCCTTCCAGGTGGGGTTCTGCTCACGCGCGCGGATCCGCGAGGACAGCATGCGTGGCAGGAAGGTCGCCGGGTAGACCCAGGCGAACCTCGACGCGACCACCACGAGGAAGACGGCGACCGCGTACCAGGCGGCGCGTCCGCCCTCGTACTCCCCTAGGCCCCTCAGCACGACGGGCAGTTGCAGTCCGATGAGGGCGAAGACCGACGACTCGAGGACGAAGGCGACCATCTTCCAGACGGCGTCCTCCTGCAGGCGCGTCGCGAAGTCGACCTCCCACGCGCGGTGTCCGAGGAAGAGCGCCACCACGACCACCGCGAGCACTCCGGACGCGTGGAACTGCTCGGCCACCGCGTAGGCGACGAACGGGATCAGCAGGGAGAGCGTGTTCTGGAGGAGCGGCTCCTTGAGATGCGTGCGCAGCCAGTGGATCGGCACCATCAGCACCAGGCCGACCGCCACGCCGCCGACCGCCGCGAGCAGGAACTCGCCGATGCCGCCCGCCCAGGTGGCGCCCTCACCGACCGCCGCCGCGAGTGCGACCCGGTAGGCGGTGATCGCGGTCGCGTCGTTCACCAGGGACTCGCCCTGGAGGATGGTGGTGATGTGGGAGGGCAGCCCCACCCGGCGGGCCACGGCCGTCGCCGCGACCGCGTCAGGCGGCGCCACCACCGCGCCCAGCACGAGCGCCCCGGTGAGCGACAGGCCGGGCACGATGCGGTACGCCGCCCAGCCGACGACGAGGGTCGCGAAGAGCACGTACCACACCGACAGCAGCGCCACGGGCCGCAGTTGTGCCCGCAGGTCGAGATAGGAGCTGTCGGTGGCCGCGGAGTGCAGCAGCGGCGGCAGGATGATGGGCAGCACCACGTCCGGGTCGAGCGTGTACTCCGGGACCCCGGGCAGGTAGGAGATCACGAGCCCGGCCGCGACCAGCAGCAGCGGCGCGGGCACCGGGGTCCGCCGGGCGGCCGCGGCGACCACCGCGCTCCCGGCCACCAGCAACAGCAGTGGCATCACGTCCATGACCCTCGCCCGCCCTCATTCATCGTCCTGTGCCCGCCCTCGATTTTGCGCGCGGCTGTCCGCGTGACCGTCGTAACCTGGCAATCATGAAACAGTGCCTGCATGCCGACGCGCTGCCGCACCCGGTACCCGAGCCTCTCAACGAGACGTGTCCGGAGTGCCTGAGGGACGGCACCCACCCGGTGCAGTTGCGCCTGTGCCTGTCCTGCGGTCACGTCGGCTGCTGCGACTCCTCGCCGGGACAGCACGCGACGAAGCACCACAAGGACACCGGCCACCCGATCATGCGCACCCACGAACCGGGTGAGAACTGGCGTTGGTGCTTCCTGGACCACGTCCTTGTGTGACCCTGGACCCCCGGGTTCCAGGACGGTTCGACCGTCTGACGTCTGGGTACGTCAACCCGGCGCGCGTTCTTCCCAATTGGAGCCGCAAACCCCTAGACACGGAGCGTGTCCACAGTTTTACTGTGAGTGACGGCAAGGGGTTGGGGTCCCGGGGACAGGAAAGTCGAGAGCGCGGTAGCGTCACCGCTGAACCACACATCGCGTCACTCCGGGGGGCGACCCCCGGCCCCCGAAAAGCTTGTACCACCTTGGAGGTGAGGGTGTCCCAGATCGCAGGCGAGCCCGCGACCCAGGACTTCGTCGAAGTCCGGCTGCCGGCCGCGGGTGCCTACCTGTCGGTGCTGCGGACGGCCACGGCCGGCCTCGCGGCCCGTTTGGACTTCACCCTCGACGAGATCGAGGACCTGCGCATCGCGGTCGACGAGGCCTGCGCGATCCTGCTTCAGCAGGCCGTGCCGGGCTCGGTGCTCAGCTGTGTCTTCCGACTCGTCGACGACTCGCTGGAGGTCACCGTCTCGGCCCCGACCACGGACGGGCACGCGCCCGCGCGGGACACCTTCGCCTGGACCGTCCTCTCGGCCCTGGCGGGCAAGGTCTCCTCGGCCGTGGACGAGGACAAGACCGTTTCGATCAGCCTCTACAAACAGCGCGGCGCCGGCCCCGGGCCGGCGTGAGGAACGGGGACGGGCCGGTGCGGGACGAAGAGCGCGGCACACGGGAGCTGTCGGCCGAGGGTGGACGCCCTCCCTGCCCGAGCGGCGCCGACAGCCTGGGCGACGACGGCCCCGGCGGTTCCCGGCGCATGGCGGACGGCATCGACGGCATCCCCGAGCAGGCCCGGCCGCACCCGGAGGAGGGCGTCGGCGACACGACGGCGGCCGGCTTCCTGGACGACGGGCAGCGTGATCGGAAAGGTGCCGTGCAGGGCGCGCCTCCGGCAGGCCGGACCGGGGCCTTCCCGGCCCGGACGGGGGCGACGGCTCGTGGAAGGGCGACGGGCGGGACGATGAGCGAGCACGAGCGAAACGCAGAGGACGGCGCGGCGGGCGCGAACAACACGCCGGCCCCGCGGCACGATCCGCACGACCGCAGCGGGGCTCGCGCCCTGTTCGTCGAGCTGCGCACGCTGAACAACGGCGGCCCGGAGTACGCGGAGCTGCGCAACCGGCTGGTCCGGATGCACCTGCCCCTCGTCGAGCACCTCGCGCGCCGCTTCCGCAACCGCGGTGAGCCGTTGGACGACCTGACCCAGGTCGCCACCATCGGACTGATCAAGTCCGTCGACCGCTTCGACCCGGAGCGCGGCGTCGAGTTCTCGACGTACGCGACTCCCACGGTCGTCGGCGAGATCAAGCGCCACTTCCGTGACAAGGGCTGGGCGGTGCGGGTGCCCCGGCGCCTGCAGGAGCTGCGCCTCTCGCTCACCACGGCGACCGCGGAGCTCTCGCAACTGCACGGCCGCTCCCCCACGGTCCATGAACTGGCCGAGAAACTGGGCATCTCGGAGGAGGAGGTCCTGGAGGGCCTGGAGTCCGCCAACGCGTACTCCACGCTGTCCCTGGACGTCCCCGACACGGACGACGAGTCCCCGGCGGTCGCGGACACCCTCGGCTCCGAGGACGAGGCGCTGGAGGGCGTCGAGTACCGGGAGTCCCTGAAGCCGCTCCTGGAGGACCTTCCGCCCCGCGAGAAGCGAATCCTTCTGCTCCGCTTCTTCGGCAACATGACCCAGTCGCAGATCGCGCAGGAGGTCGGCATCTCCCAGATGCACGTCTCGCGCCTGCTGGCCCGCACGCTCGCCCAGCTGCGGGAGAAACTGCTGGTGGAGGAGTAGACCTCCACCCCGATCCGAGCGACGGGCCCAGGGGCCACGGCCCGGGCCCGGTCCTCGGGCCGAGCTCGAAGGACAGGCCGGAAGCGGCGGTCACCCCTTCCGGCCCACGGGTTCACTCCTACCGCCCGGGGCCTGCGGCCACGCCTCGGCAGCGGAGCTCCGACACGGCCACCCGGTCCGCGGCGCTACGGCTGCACCGGCGGGTCGGCCTCGCGGTCGTTGTTCGCCACCGCCCATGCGGCTACCGGCCGACGTGGCTCCACGACAGCGACCTCGGTTTACGGCCATGGTGGCGTCGTCGGTCCGTAGGTACGGAAGCCGCCACCGACTCGACCCTGACGGCTACCGCTCGCCGTCCTGTGCGCGGCCCGGTCCCCTGATGCCGAGTGCCTGGGTCGTCGCCGGGTTGACCAGCAGGACCAGCGCGGCCACCGCGACGACCGCGAGGGCGATGCCCGCCGGGATCGCCGCACTGTCGGCCCGGAGCAGGTTGTAGGCGACGGGCAGGGCCATGATCTGGGTGATGACGGCCGGACCCCGGCTCCAGCTCCGCCGGGCCAGCAGCCCCCGCGCGGCGAGCAGTGGCAGCAGCGCGAGGACGATCAGGGTGATACCCCCCGTGACGGCGGACTGCCGGTCGTCCGGGTCGCCCGCGAGGCCCTCGACGAGCATCCAGGCACCCCCCACGACGAGCGCGAGCCCTTCCAGCGCGGCCAGGGCGGCGGCGTACGTCAGCCGCCGCGGGCGGGGGCCGGCGGTGTCGGGGACGGCGGGGGTCTGCTCGCTGCTCACCCCTGAAGACTAGCCCCGGCCCCTGAGGGCCCCGCCGTGAGGAGCGGGCAACGCACGGCACCGCGCCGAGGTTGCCCCACGCCGCCGTGGCGAGGTTCACGCCCGGAGTCTTACGTGATCCCTACCTCGGCCTGTGCCCGGTACCACCCAGTAGGTACGCTGCAACCCATGCGTGCACTTCTCGTGGTCAATCCGGCGGCTACCACCACAAGCGCACGTACGCGCGATGTCCTGATCCACGCGCTCGCGAGCGAGATGAAGCTGGAAGCGGTCACCACCGAGTACCGCGGCCACGCCCGCGACCTGGGCCGGCAGGCGGCGGAGAGCAAGGACATCGACCTGGTCGTGGCCCTGGGCGGCGACGGTACGGTCAACGAGGTCGTCAACGGCCTCCTGCACGCCGGCCCCGACCCGGACCGCCTTCCCGGCCTCGCCGTCGTCCCCGGTGGCTCCACCAACGTCTTCGCCCGCGCCCTCGGTCTGCCCAACGACGCAGTGGAGTCCACCGGCGCCCTCCTCGACGCCCTGCGCGAGGGCCGTGAGCGTACGGTCGGCCTGGGTCTGAGCACGGGCACCCCCGGCACCGAGGACGAGGCCGTGCCGGGACGCTGGTTCACCTTCAACGCGGGTCTCGGATTCGACGCCGGTGTGGTGGGGCGGGTGGAGCAGCAGCGCGAGCGGGGCAGGAAATCCACACACGCTCTCTACGTTCGCCAGGCTCTGCGGCAATTCTTCGGTGAGGCCCACCGCCGCCACGGCACGATCACCCTGGAACGTCCGGATGCGGAGCCGGTGACCGATCTGGTCCTTTCCATAGTCTCGAACACCTCTCCGTGGACCTTCCTGGGCAATCACCCGATGTACGCGTCGCCTAAGGCCTCGTTCGATAAAGGCCTCGACGTACTCGGTCTCAGCCGTATGACGACGCCCGCAATCGCCCGGTATGGCACCCAGTTGCTCACTTCGTCCCCCGAACGCGGCCCCCATGGCAAGCACGCCATGTCCCTCCATGACCTGGACCAGTTCACCTTGCATTCGAAGGTGCCTCTGCCCCTCCAGATGGACGGCGACCACCTCGGACTGCGAACGAGCGTGACGTTCACAGGCGTACGCCGTGCACTGCGTGTGATTGTGTGAGCAGAAGGGGCTAAAGTCCTTTCACTCGAACGTTTAGGCCAGGGTCCACCCCATGGAAGTACGGCTGTGACCTAGTCGACACCGAGGAATCAAAAAAAACTTTCCGGAAGGGGTTGTATCCGCCGCCGAGGTTTGCGAGTCTCTACGTGGCGGTCGGGACAGCCCGCAACACCAGCGTCCACAGACCACCGGAACCCCTCTTCAATCCACAGGACCACGCCGGGTGCAACTCGGTGGACGGCCCTTCACTTGTTGAGGGATTCGTGAAAGCGTTCACATTCACAAGCAACATGCACGTAATACCAAGGAGAGGTAGCAGCCATGGACTGGCGTCACAACGCCGTTTGCCGCGAGGAAGACCCCGAGCTCTTCTTCCCCATCGGCAACACCGGTCCTGCGCTGCTGCAGATCGAGGAAGCCAAGGCCGTCTGCCGTCGCTGTCCCGTAATGGACCAGTGTCTGCAGTGGGCGCTCGAGTCCGGCCAGGACTCCGGCGTCTGGGGTGGTCTCAGCGAGGACGAGCGTCGCGCCATGAAGCGCCGTGCCGCCCGCAACCGGGCCCGTCAGGCTTCTGCCTGACACCCGCCCCTAAAACAGCCTGAGCTTGGCGGCGCGTACACCGCGTACGCTTCTCCCGCCCCCGAGCCGCAGCGCGCAGTACCCCCGATGCGCAGCACACGCTGCCAACGAGCATTTGGGCCCCGGACCCCTGAACGGTCCGGGGCTTTTTGCTGTCCACCGGCCCCCGCACGCGACGGTATGTGCGCGTACGGCCTTACTTGCTGGCCCGCACCGGCACGTCGAGGATCACCCGGGTCCCGCCCTCCGGCGCCGGGACCATGTCGAAGGTGCCGCCCAACTCGCCCTCCACCAGGGTCCGTACGATCTGCAGGCCGAGGTTGCCCGCGGTGTGCGGGTCGAAGCCCTCGGGCAGGCCGACGCCGTCGTCCTGGACGGTGACGAGGAGGCGGGCATCCTTGGTGGTGCCGCCGCGGACCGCGGAGACCTCGACCGTGCCCGTCTCGCCCTCGCGGAAGCCGTGCTCCAGGGCGTTCTGGAGGATCTCGGTCAGGACCATCGACAGCGGAGTGGCGACCTCGGCGTCCAGGATGCCGAAGCGGCCGCTGCGGCGGCCGGCGACCTTGCCCGGCGAGATCTCCGCGACCATCGCGAGGACCCGGTCGGCGATCTCGTCGAACTCGACGCGCTCGTCCAGGTTCTGGGACAGCGTCTCGTGCACGATCGCGATCGAGCCGACGCGGCGGACCGCTTCCTCCAGCGCCTCGCGGCCGCGGTCGGACTCGATGCGCCGGGCCTGGAGCCTGAGCAGGGCCGCCACCGTCTGGAGGTTGTTCTTCACCCGGTGGTGGATCTCCCGGATGGTCGCGTCCTTGGTCATCAACTCGCGCTCGCGACGGCGCAGTTCCGTCACGTCCCGCAGCAGGACCAGCGAACCGATGCGGGTGCCCTTGGGCTTGAGCGGGATCGCCCGGAACTGGATGACCCCGTCGCGGGCCTCGATCTCGAACTCTCGGGGTGCCCAGCCGCTGGCGACCTTGGCGAGCGCCTCGTCCACCGGGCCCCGGGTCGGGGCGAGTTCGGCGGTGGTGCGGCCCAGGTGCTGGCCTACGAGGTCGGAGGCCAGGCCCATGCGGTGGTAGGCCGACAGGGCGTTCGGGGAGGCGTACTGGACGATGCCGTCCGCGTCGAGGCGGATCAGGCCGTCGCCGACGCGGGGAGCCGCGTCCATGTCCATCTGCTGGTTCGGGAACGGGAAGGAACCGGCCGCGATCATCTGCGCCAGGTCCGAGGCGCTCTGCAGATACGTCAGTTCCAGGCGGCTCGGGGTGCGCACGGTCAGGAGGTTGGTGTTGCGCGCGATGACACCGAGGACGCGTCCCTCCCGTCGTACCGGGATCGACTCGACCCGGACGGGGACCTCCTCGCGCCACTCCGGGTCGCCCTCGCGCACGATCCGGCCCTCGTCGAGCGCGGCGTCCAGCAGGGGGCGGCGGCCGCGTGGGACGAGGTGGCCGACCATGTCGTCCTGGTACGAGGTGGGGCCGGTGTTGGGCCGCATCTGGGCGACGGAGACATAGCGGGTGCCGTCGTGGGTGGGCACCCACAGGACGAGGTCGGCGAAGGAGAGGTCGGAGAGCAGCTGCCACTCCGAGACCAGCAGATGGAGCCACTCGAGGTCGGAGTCGTCGAGGGCGGTGTGCTGGCGGACCAGTTCGTTCATGGAGGGCACGGGTGCGAGCGTACCTGGGGGTATGTGAGCGGCCTAAATACGCCGTGCCCTGAAGACACCCGCGGGCCGCGGCGCCTGGGAAGGACCCTCAGCCTTCCCGGCACCGCAGCCCGGAGCAACATCGGCCGTGGGGTGTGCGGTCCCGGTCGGCCGAAGGATGAGGATCCGGGGCAGTCAGGGCAGAGAGCTCCGGTTCCTCGATCCGTCTTCCTGTGCGGGGAAGACGGACGTCACGGTTCAATTGTGGACTAGACCACTAGGTGTGTCCATGCGTTGGAGCCTGTTTGTTGTTGGAGCTTTCGCTCGCGGGAGTCCACTGTTGGGACGCCCTGACAACCACCACGCAGCCTAACGCGTGTGGGTTCATGTGCGGGGCCGGATCTCCCTTGCAATTTTCGCCACCCTGGCCGGCCCCCGGCGGGAAACCGCCCTTCCGGGAGGGGGATGATCTCCAGGGCGGTTCTGGACCTCTTCGGCCAGGTTTCGGATGGCTTCACAGCCCTGGGCCGGGGCACCCGATTCTGTTAGATTGGTCTAAACCACATGGGCCGCACCGGGTCCGGTCAAGCCCTCCTGGTTGAGATCGTTCCTCCAGATCAGACCGTTTCCTCAGATCGGCAGGCGCAGCGTGGAAGTTGTCATCGTTCCGGACGCCAAGGCGGGCGGCGAGCTCATCGCCGAGGCCATCGCCCAACTGCTCCGGCGCACGCCCGACGCCCTGCTCGGCGTGGCGACCGGCTCGACCCCGCTGCCCGTCTACGAAGCGCTGGCGGCGAAGGTGCGGTCCGGTGCCGTGGCGGTGCAGCGGGCGCGGATAGCCCAGCTCGACGAGTACGTCGGGCTCCCTGCCGAGCATCCCGAGTCGTACCGGTCGGTGCTGCGGCGCGAGGTACTGGAACCGCTGGGGATACCGATGGCCGCGTTCATGGGCCCGGACGGGACGGCACAGGACATCCCCGGCGCGTGCGCGGCGTACGACGCGGCGCTGACGGCGGCCGGGGGCGTGGACCTGCAGTTGCTGGGGATCGGGACGGACGGGCACATCGGCTTCAACGAGCCGTGCTCCTCGCTGGCCTCGCGGACGCGGATCAAGACGCTGACGGAGCAGACCCGGGTGGACAACGCGCGGTTCTTCGACGGGGACATCGAGCAGGTGCCGCATCACGTGATCACGCAGGGGATCGGCACGATCCTGGAGGCCCGGCATCTGGTGCTCCTCGCCACGGGCGAGGGGAAGGCGGATGCGGTGGCGGCGACTGTCGAGGGGCCGGTTGCTGCGGTGTGTCCTGCGTCGGCGTTGCAGTTGCATCCGCATGCGACGGTGGTCGTGGACGAGGCGGCCGCGTCCAAGCTGAAGCTGGCGGACTACTTCCGGCACACGTTTGTCAACAAGCCTGACTGGCAGGGGATTTAGGAGTCTCGTCTGCCGGGTTCTGTGCCTTGCCGGGCGCGGGTTCGTCGTGGCTGATCGCGCAGTTCCCCGCGCCCCCAAAGGCACGAAAGGCGCCGCTTCCCCGGACAGGGACCGGCGCCTTTCCTGTCGTAACCACTACTCCCCCGCGATGACCTCCGCGGCCGCTCTGCCGCAGACCCGGGCGGCGCCGTGGGTCGCGATGTGCAGAGCTCCTCGGGCGGGGGCCTGGGGCAGACCCATTTCGATCACGATGGTGTCGGGGCGGGTCCTGAGGACGGTGTCCAGGGCCCTCCCCATCCAGGGGTGACGGTGTTCGTCGCGGACCACGGCCACGATGCGGCGGGGGCCGGCCGCGGCCAGGGTGGCGAGGCCGGCGTCCTCGCCTGCGAAACTGCCCGTTTCCGTGCCGGGGAGCAGACCGGCGAGTTCGGCGGCGACGCCCCAGGGTGTTTCGTCGCCGACGGCCACGTTGGCCATCGGGGTGAAGGCCGCGACGTAGGGCGCCGATGTGAGGGGGGTGAAGCCGTCCGCGCCGGTGATGCGCAACGCCCTGCGGGCCGCGCGCAGTCCCACCTCGTCGTCGGCCGGAATCCGCGGGTCGGCCGCACCCGCCGCCGTCCAGCGGGCCAGGACACGGACCCGTTCGGCGGCGTCGGCCAGGCGCTCCTCGGGGAGTTCGCCCGAGCGGACCGCCGAGACCAGGGCGTCCCGCAGACGCCGTACCGTCTCGTCGTCGGCCAGGCCGCCGCCCACGCAGATCGCGTCGGCGCCGGCGGCCACGGCCAGGACACTGCCGCGCTCGATGCCGTAGGTCCCGGCGATGGCCTGCATCTCCATGCCGTCGGTCACGATGAGGCCGGTGTAGCCGAGTTCGCCGCGGAGCAGATCGGTCAGGACGCCGTGGGACAGTGTCGCCGGGCGGTCCGGGTCCAGGGCCGGGACCAGGATGTGGGCGGTCATCACGGCCCGGGTGCCGGCGGCGATGGCCGCGCGGAACGGGGCGAGTTCCCGCGAGCCGAGCAGGGACGCGTCCACGTCGATGCGGGGAAGCGCGTGGTGGGAGTCGACGGCGGTGTCGCCGTGGCCCGGGAAGTGCTTGGTGCAGGCGGCCACGCCCGCCGACTGGAGGCCGGTGACATAGGCGGCGGTGTGGCGGGCGACCAGTTCGGTGGAGGCACCGAAGGAGCGGACGCCGATGACCGGGTTGGCCGGGTTGGAGTTCACGTCGGCCGACGGGGCCCAGTTGAGGTTGACCCCGCAGGCCACGAGACGGCGCCCCAGCTCGGCGGCCACCTGCCTCGTCAGCTCCGCGTCGTCCACCGCGCCCAGGGCGTGGTTGCCGGGGAAGGACGAGCCGGTCCGCACCTCCAGGCGGGTGACGTCACCGCCCTCCTCGTCGATCGCGACCAGGACGTCGTCGCGCTCGGCACGCAACTGTGCCGTCAGGACGGCCAGTTGTTCCGGTGAGGCGATGTTGCGGCCGAACAGGCCGACCGAGGCCAGCCCTTCACCGAGGCGCCGCAGCACCCAGTCGGGGGCGGTGGTGCCGGTGAAGCCGGGCTGGAGGACGGTCAGGGCGTCCCGCGTGAGCACGTCTTTCGCATTGGGCCCAGCGGTACCGCTGGCGATTGTCGTCATCGGGGGCGTTATCCCTTCACGGCGCCCGCGGTGAGGCCCGCGGCCATCTTGCGCTGGACGAGGAGGAAGAGGATCACGATCGGCACGGCCATCATGGTGGAACCGGCCATCATCGGGGCGTATTCGGTGCCGTGTTTGGTGGTGAAGTTACCGAGCCAGACGGTCGCGGTCTGGTGCTCCTGGCTGAGCAGCATGAGGGCGTACAGGTACTCGTTCCAGGCCAGGATGAACCCGTAGACCGAGGTGGCGACCATGCCGGGGGCGAGCAGCGGGAAGACCACGCGGATGAAGGCGCCGGTGCGGGAGCAGCCGTCCACCATCGCCGCCTCCTCCAGTTCCTTCGGGATGTTGACGATGAAGCCGCGCAGCGTCCACACCGTGAAGGGCAGGATGAAGGTCAGGTACGTGATGATCAGGCCCGACAGCTTGTCGTACTGGTCGAGGTCGTTGAGCAGCAGGAAGACCGGGATGATCATCGCGACCAGGGGGACCATCTGGACCGCCAGGATGGCCACGATCACGACCTTGCGGCCGCGGAAGTCGAAGCGGGAGATGGCGAGCGCGGCCAGCGTGCCCACCACGATGCCGATCGCCACGACCGACAGGGACACGATGAGGCTGCGGCCGACCGGGCCCCAGAAGTCGGCGATGTCGAGCGCGCGCCGGAAGTTGTCGAGCGTGAGGCCGGTCGGCAGCAGGCTCGGGTCCGGGTCGATGGCGTCCTTGGCGGGCTTGAACGCCGTGTTCACCATCCAGTAGACGGGGAAGCCGGCGGCGAGGAAGACGAGGAGACCGAGGAGGTTCCAGCCGGACTTCGACCTGCGGGGCGTCCCGGGAGCGAGCGTGCTCATTCGACCTCTCCGATCTTCAGCATCTGGCGCATGTAGACGGCGACCACACCGAGCAGCAGCAGCACGGTGATGAGCGCGATAGCCGAGCCCTGGCCGTAGTCGTTGACCACGAAGGCCCGGTCGTAGGAGTAGGTGGTCAGGAGCTGGAACTCCGCTTCCGGGTGGCCGTTGCGCATGACGAAGACCTGGGGGAAGACGCCCATGTCCCAGATGACCGAGAGGGTCGTGAGCATCACGATGATCGGCTTGAGGATCGGCAGGGTGACGTACCGGAACACGCCCCAGGCGCCCGCGCCGTCCAGCCGGGCCGCCTCCTCCAGTTCGGCCGGGACCTGGGTGAGCCCGGCGCTGAGGGTGATCACGACGAAGGGCACGGCGCCCCAGACCACCAGGAGCATGATCACGGCCAGGCCCTGGGGGCCGCTCGCGAACCAGTTGTGGCCGATCATGTCGACGCCGGGCAGTTTGCTCAGCAGTGCGTTGAGGACGCCGTAGTCCGCGTCGAACAGCCACTTGAAGACGGTGGTGGCGACGATGATCGGCATACCCCAGCTGGCCACCAGTGCGACGTTGACCAGGGTCTTCACCCAGCCGGAGACCCGTTGGAGCAGCAGGGCGACGAGCATGCCGGAGACCATCGTGAAGATCACGCAGCCGGCGGCGAAGACGATGGTCCGTACGACGACCGCCCAGAACTCGCCGTCGTTCAGCACGCCCGTGAAGTTGTCGAAGCCGACCCACTGGGCGGGCAGGAAGCCCCACAGCTGGGACTGGCCGAACTTCTGGAAGGACAGCGTGACCAGGCGGACCAGCGGATAGCCCATGACCAGGGCGAGGACGAGCAGACAGGGGGCGAGCAGCAGCCAGGGAGTGCCGCTGAAGCCGCGCTTTCTGCTCGGCGGCGCGGGCGGGGGCGGCGGCGGTACGGCTGTCGGCGGCGGCGCCTTGGCGGGGGTGGTCGTGTCTGCGGCACTCATCGCGCGCTCCTCAGCGATCCTTCTGGTCGTACGGAAGCGAAGCCCGCACGGGTCGTGCGGAGTCGGGGCCCGCATGGGCCGAACGGGGCCGGGCCCCGCATGGGTGAGACGGGGTCAGGCCCCGCACCGGCCGTACGGGGGTCGGACCCGCATGGCCGTACGGGACTCGAACCCGCACAGGCCGTACGGGAGTCGGACCCGCACAGGTGGGCCGGGGCCGAAGCCCGCACTGGTCGTACGGGGCCCGAAGCCCGCACCGGCCGGGCGGGGACCGAAGCCCGCACTGGCCGTGCGGGGTAGAGGCCCGCACGGGTCGTGCGGAGTCGAAGCCCGCACACGGCGCACGGGGCCGAAGCTCGTGCAGGTGGTCCGGGGGTCGAACCCCGCACGGGGCGGGGCGGGAAGCAGGGCCCCGCACGGGTGACCGCGGGGGTCAGGATCCGCACCACCGGCGCGGAGGTCGGGCCCGCCCGCACCACCGGCACGGGGATCAGGTCCGCACCACCGGCACGGGGATCGGACCCGTACCACCGGCACGGGGATCGGACCCGTACCACCGGCGCCGGGATCGGGACCCGCATCGGCTGTACGGGAAGCAGGGCCCCGTCGGATTCAACGGGGCCCTGCCCTGGGTCACTTGGTGTTGATGACCTTGTCGATCGCCGCGTCGGCATCCTTGGCCGCCGCCTCGATCGACTTCTTGCCCGTGCCGATGCTCTGCAGCATGGTCTGCAGGACCTGCGCCTTCTCGACCTGGCCCCAGCCCGGCGCCATCGGGACGAACCAGTTGGACTCGGCCGCGGTGGCCGGGACCGCGGTCGCCGGGTCGTTCTTCAGGGTGGCGAGGTCGGTCTTGTTGTTGGGCAGGTTGCCCTTGGCGATCAGGCCCTTCTGGCCGGCGGGACCGGTGAAGGCGTTGATCCACTCGGCGGCGACCGCCTGGGCCTTGGACTTGACCGGGACGGCGAGGTCCGAACCGCCCAGGAAGACGGGCATGTTCTTGCCGGACGGGCCGGGCATCACGAAGTTCTCGACGTGGCCGGCGAGCTTGCCGGTCTTGTCGTTCTCCTTCGTCGCGGCGGTCGCGCCCTCCCACGCCGGGGCGAAGATCATGCCGGACTTGCCCTGGCCGTAGACGATGTAGCGGTCGGACTCGTCCTTGGTCTTGTCACCGTGCATGTACTTGTCGATGACGTTCTTGAACTCGGTGAGGCCCTTGATGGACTCGGGCGAGGAGAGGCTGCCCTTCCACTGGCCCCCCGACTCGGTGGCGATGGCGCCGCCGGCGTCGTAGACGAAGGACATGGCCGCGTACCAGTCGCGGGTGGGCTGGTACCAGGCGGAGAACTTGTCGCCCTCCTTCTTCTGGACCTTGTCGAGGGCGGCGGTGAGCTCGGCGTACGTCTTCGGCGTGGACTTGACGCCGGCCGAGGCGAAGAGGTCCCCCCGCCAGTTGGCGACGCGGCCACCGGCGTAGTAGGGCACGCCGTAGGTCTTGCCGTCGTAGGTCACCGAGGCCTTGAGTCCGTCCAGCCAGGCGTCCGAGTTGGTGAACTTGGCGGCGTCGAGGGGGGCGAAGGCGCCCTTGACCATGTAGCCGAGCATCTCGGTGTTGCCCATCTCGACCACGTCGGGGGCCTTGTCGGTGGCGAGGACCGCGTCGAGCTTGGTGTTCTTGTCGGGCCAGCCGTAGTACTCGTGCTTGATCTTGATGCCGGGGTGCTTCTTCACCACCGCGGCGTCCGCGGCCTTGACCAGCGCGGGCCAGTTGTTCTGGGCGTCGACGGTGAGCCAGACGGTCAGCTCCTTGGCGTCCGCGCCGCTGTTGTCCGAACTTCCGCTGTCGCCGCCCCCACACGCGGCGACCGAGACCATCATGCCCGCGACACCGATCGCGAATATCAGCTTGCGCTTCACGCCACCCTCCTCAGGGATGCCCCACACCTCCCGCCCATGGGCCGGGACCTGGACCAATGGTGTAGACCAGTAGGGGGAGCTTGGACCAGACCAGGAAGCCTGTCAAGAGGGTCCGAAACGGCTCTGACCAGCCGTTATGCGAGCTACATAAACAGGAACCTTTAAGTAAGAAGGCAGCGAAAACAGCGGGGCCGGAGTACTCTCGTCCGCTAGACCACTCACCTTCGTGGACTAGACCAAAAGAGGCGGCGACGGTATACAGAAGGGATCACGATGTGACCCGCATCCGGAGCCGGGAAGGCAGACCATGAGCAGCGACGTCAGCAGTGCGGAGACCGAGGGCGGGGCAGGCGTCCGGACCGCGCGTGTGCCCAAGTACTACCGCCTGAAGAAGCACCTGCTCGACATGACGGAGACCCAGTCGCCCGGCACCCCGGTACCGCCCGAGCGCACCCTCGCCGCCGAGTTCGACACCTCCCGCACCACCGTGCGCCAGGCGCTCCAGGAGCTGGTGGTCGAGGGACGCCTGGAGCGCATCCAGGGCAAGGGCACGTTCGTCGCCAAGCCGAAGGTCTCGCAGGCACTGCAACTCACCTCCTACACGGAGGACATGCGCGCGCAGGGTCTCGAACCCACCTCGCAGCTCCTGGACATCGGCTACATCACCGCCGACGACCGTCTCGCCGAGCTCCTCGACATCACGGCCGGCGGCCGGGTGCTGCGCATCGAGCGGCTGCGCATGGCCAACGCCGAGCCGATGGCCATCGAGACGACCCACCTGTCCGCCAAGCGCTTCCCGGCCCTGCGCAGGTCGCTCGTCAAGTACACGTCCCTCTACACGGCGCTCGCCGAGGTCTACGACGTCCACCTCGCCGAGGCCGAGGAGACCATCGAGACCTCCCTGGCCACCCCGCGCGAGGCCGGTCTCCTCGGTACCGACGTGGGCCTGCCGATGCTGATGCTGTCCCGGCACTCGTTCGACAGGAAGGGCGAACCGGTGGAGTGGGTACGGTCGGTGTACCGGGGGGACCGGTACAAGTTCGTGGCGCGGCTGAAGCGACCGCTGGACTGACCGGGCGGACCGGGCGCCCGTTCCCTCCGTGTTTCACAGAATCGACATACCGATACGCGGACGAGGTCTTTCGCTATCGCGACGCCCTCGCCTAGATTGCCTGCGCGTTGCACGGATGATCAGTGAGGGGACGGGAGTCGCGGAATGTCAGATGCGCCTGAAGTGAGACCACCCACGGTGACACCCGTGCGCGTGGTCATCGCCCTGTGCCTCGTCGCCCCGTTCGTGGCGATGCTGTGGGTCGGTTCGTACGCCAAGGTGGACCCCACGTTCATCGGCATCCCGTTCTTCTACTGGTACCAGATGCTGTGGGTGCTGATCTCCACCGCGCTGACCATGACCGCGTACAAGCTGTGGCAGCGTGACCAGCGTGCCCGGCACGGGGGTGCCAAGTGAACGACGGCGTCAACGGCGTGGCACTCGCCGTCTTCATCATCTTCTTCCTGGCCGTCACGGTCATGGGCTTCCTGGCCGCGCGCTGGCGCAAGTCCGAGAACGAACAGAGCCTCGACGAATGGGGCCTGGGCGGCCGGTCGTTCGGCACCTGGGTCACCTGGTTCCTGCTGGGCGGTGACCTCTACACGGCGTACACCTTCGTGGCCGTCCCGGCGGCGATCTACGCGGCGGGCGCGGCCGGCTTCTTCGCGGTGCCGTACACGATCCTGGTGTACCCGCTGATCTTCACCTTCCTGCCCCGCCTGTGGTCGGTCTCCCACAAGCACGGATACGTGACGACCTCGGACTTCGTGCGCGGCCGCTGGGGCTCGAAGGGCCTGTCGCTGGCGGTGGCGGTCACCGGCATCCTGGCGACCATGCCGTACATCGCGCTCCAACTGGTCGGCATCCAGGCCGTGCTGGACGTGATGGGCGTCGGCGGCGGCGAGAACACCAACTGGTTCGTGAAGGACCTCCCGCTGCTGATCGCCTTCGGCGTCCTCGCGGCCTACACGTACTCCTCCGGTCTGCGGGCGCCCGCGCTGATCGCGTTCGTGAAGGACACGCTGATCTACATCGTCATCGCGGTGGCGATCATCTACATCCCGATCAAGCTGGGCGGGTTCGACGACGTCTTCGCCTCGGCGAGCGAGAAGTACACCGCGGCCAAGGTGGGCGGGCTGGTCCCGGCCGAGGCGGGCCAGTGGACGTACGCCACGCTGGCGCTGGGCTCCGCGCTGGCGCTCTTCATGTACCCGCACTCGATCACCGCGACGCTCTCCTCCCGGAGTCGCGAGGTGATCCGCCGCAACACCACGATCCTGCCGCTGTACTCGCTGATGCTGGGCCTGCTCGCCCTGCTGGGCTTCATGGCGATCGCGGCCGGAGTCAAGGTCACCAACCCGCAGTTGGCGATCCCGCAGCTCTTCGAGGACATGTTCCCGGACTGGTTCGCGGGCGTGGCCTTCGCGGCGATCGGCATCGGCGCCCTGGTCCCGGCGGCCATCATGTCCATCGCGGCGGCGAACCTGTTCACCCGCAACATCTACAAGGACTTCATCAAGCCGGACGCCACCCCGGCCCAGGAGACCAAGGTCTCCAAGCTGGTGTCCCTGCTGGTGAAGGTCGGCGCCCTCATCTTCGTCCTGACCATGGACAAGACGGTCGCGATCAACTTCCAGCTGCTGGGCGGCATCTGGATCCTGCAGACCTTCCCGGCCCTGGTCGGCGGCCTGTTCACCCGCTGGTTCCACCGCTGGGCCCTGCTCGCCGGCTGGGCGGTCGGCATGGTCTACGGCACGGCCGCCGCGTACGGGGTCGCCTCGCCGACGCAGAAGCACTTCGGCGGCTCGGCGAAGGAGATCCCGGGCATCGGCGAGATCGGCTACATCGGCCTGACGGCCTTCGTCCTGAACCTCGCCGTCACGGTGGTCCTCACCTTCGTCCTGAAGGCGCTGAAGGCCCCCGACGGCGTCGACGAGACCAGCCCGGAGGACTACACGGCGGACGCGGGCGACCCGGGGGTCCGGACGGAACTCCCGCCCGCGACAGCGGGAACCTCGCACTGACGCCGTAGGCGCGCGGAGAACCGCGAGCCGCCGGGCACCACCACACACGGCGGGCCGCCGCGGAGAACGACCTGCGGCGGCCCGCTTCGTTGTGCGCTCTCCTTCACTCTCCTCACCTGGAAGTTGACGCTCCGAAACGGCCGCGACACAACATCTGGGGGTGTCACCGGAACGCGGCACAAGATGTATGCTCATGCTCGCTGTCGTCGCAGGGGAATCCGGTGCGAATCCGGAACTGTCCCGCAACGGTGTACTCATGCGTGCTTAGGCGCATATGAGAGTCAGTCCGAGGACCTGTCGACAGTACGCCCGGCCACCTGGCCCGGGTGTCATGACGTCCGGGCCTCGTGGAATGGGCCGGTGGACGCGACGCCGTGCGCGCTCGTGTGCTGCCCCCTGCCCTCCGCAAGGCCCCCGTGCCCAGCGAGGGAGAGCCCCACGTGACCATCGCGCCAGCCGACCCGGTTTCAGCGACCACCCCGGTGGACGAGGACGGTCCCGGAGCCGCGTTGCTGCGGACCCTGACCGCGCTGACCGCCGACCTTCCCGACGCCGACCCCGGCCGGGTCGCCGCCGCCGCGCTGCGCGGCCGGTCCGCGCGGGCCGACGCGTCGGAGTTGCGCGAGCTGGCCACCGAGGCGGCGGCCGGCCTCATCTCCGAGGACCCGGCGTACAGCAGGCTGGCCGCCCGGCTGCTGACCGTCTCCATCGCCGCCGAGGCCGCCTCGCAGGGCGTCACCTCGTTCACCGGATCGGTCGCCGTCGGACACCGCGAGGGCCTGATCGCCGACCGGACCGCCGAGTTCGCGCGGGTCCACGCCGAGCGCCTCGACGCCCTGGTCGACACCGAAGCCGACGACCGCTTCGGCTACTTCGGCCTGCGCACCCTCCACAGCCGCTACCTCCTGAGGCACCCGATCACCCGCAAGGTCATCGAGACGCCCCAGCACTTCATGCTCCGGGTGGCCTCAGGTCTCGCCGAGGACGACACTCGCCGCGCGCTGGACGAGGTCGCCGCGCTCTACGCGCTCATGAGCCGCCTCGACTACCTCCCCTCCTCCCCCACCCTCTTCAACTCCGGCACCCGGCACCCCCAGATGTCGTCCTGCTACCTCCTCGACTCCCCGGTCGACGAGCTGGACTCCATCTACGACCGCTACCACCAGGTCGCCCGGCTCTCGAAGCACGCCGGTGGCATCGGGCTGTCGTACTCCCGCATCCGCAGCCGCGGTTCACTGATCCGCGGCACCAACGGGCACTCCAACGGCATCGTCCCGTTCCTGAAGACCCTCGACGCCTCGGTCGCCGCCGTGAACCAGGGCGGCCGGCGCAAGGGCGCGGCCGCGGTCTACCTGGAGACCTGGCACTCCGACATCGAGGAGTTCCTGGAGCTGCGCGACAACACCGGTGAGGACGCCCGCCGTACGCACAACCTGAACCTCGCGCACTGGATCCCGGACGAGTTCATGCGCCGGGTCAACGCCGATGCCCCGTGGTCGCTGTTCTCCCCCGCCGACGTGCCCGAGCTGGTCGACCTGTGGGGCGAGGAGTTCGACGCGGCGTACCGCGCGGCCGAACAAAAGGGGCTCGCGAAGAAGACCATCCCCGCCCGTGACCTCTACGGCCGCATGATGCGCACCCTCGCGCAGACCGGCAACGGCTGGATGACCTTCAAGGACGCCGCCAACCGCACCGCCAACCAGACGGCCACCCCGGGCCATGTCGTCCACTCCTCCAACCTCTGCACGGAGATCCTGGAGGTCACGGACGACGGGGAGACGGCGGTCTGCAACCTGGGGTCCGTGAACCTCGGCGCGTTCGTCGACACGGCGACCGGTGACATCGACTGGGAGCGGCTGGACGCCACCGTCCGCACCGCCGTGACCTTCCTGGACCGGGTCGTCGACATCAACTTCTACCCGACCGAGCAGGCCGGGCGGTCCAACGCCAAGTGGCGTCCCGTCGGCCTCGGTGCGATGGGTCTCCAGGACGTCTTCTTCAAGCTGCGGGTCCCGTTCGACTCGCCCGAGGCCAAGGCTCTGTCGACCCGCATCGCCGAGCGCATCATGCTCGCCGCCTACGAGGCCTCCACCGACCTCGCCGAGCGCAACGGCCCGTTGCCGGCCTGGGAGAAGACCCGTACCGCCCAAGGCGTGCTGCACCCCGACCACTTCCCGGACGCCGAACTGACCTGGCCGGAGCGGTGGGCGGCCCTGCGCGGCCGTATCGCCGCCACCGGACTGCGCAACTCCCTGCTCCTCGCCATCGCGCCCACCGCCACGATCGCCTCGATCGCCGGTGTCTACGAGTGCATCGAGCCGCAGGTCTCCAACCTGTTCAAGCGCGAAACGCTGTCCGGTGAGTTCCTCCAGGTCAACTCGTATCTGGTGCAGGAGCTCAAGGACCTCGGCGTGTGGGACGCCCGCACCCGTGAGGCGCTGCGCGACTCCAACGGTTCGGTGCAGGACTTCGCGTGGATCCCCGAGGACGTACGGGCGTTGTACCGCACGGCGTGGGAGATCCCGCAGCGCGGACTGATCGACATGGCGGCGGCGCGGACCCCGTTCCTCGACCAGTCCCAGTCGCTGAACCTGTTCCTGGAGACGCCGACCATCGGCAAGCTCTCCTCGATGTACGCGTACGCCTGGAAGTCGGGCCTGAAGACGACGTACTACCTGCGCTCGCGCCCGGCGACCCGTATCGCCCGCGCGGCCCAGGCGACCGTCCCCGTCCAGCAGGTCGCCGAGCCCGACGCCGTCGCCTGCTCCCTGGAAAACCCCGAGTCCTGCGAGGCCTGCCAGTAATGACCACCGCACCTGAGAAGACCGAGAAGAACCTTCTCGACCCGGGCTTCGAGCTGACCCTCCGCCCCATGCGCTACCCGGACTTCTACGAGCGCTACCGGGACGCCATCAAGAACACCTGGACCGTCGAGGAGGTCGACCTCCACTCGGACGTCTCCGACCTCGCGAAGCTGTCCGAGGGCGAGCAGCACATGATCGGCCGGCTGGTCGCGTTCTTCGCGACGGGCGACTCGATCGTGGCCAACAACCTGGTGCTGACCCTCTACAAGCACATCAACTCCCCCGAGGCGCGGCTGTATCTGAGTCGCCAGCTCTTCGAGGAGGCCGTCCACGTCCAGTTCTATCTGACGCTCCTGGACACCTACCTCCCCGATCCGCAGGACAGGGCGGCGGCCTTCGACGCCGTCGAGAACATCCCCTCCATCCGCGAGAAGGCCGGGTTCTGCTTCAAGTGGATCAACGAGGTGGAGAAGCTGGAGCGGCTGGAGACCCGGGCCGACCGCCGCCGCTTCCTGCTCAACCTGATCTGCTTCGCCGCGTGCATCGAGGGCCTCTTCTTCTACGGCGCCTTCGCCTACGTCTACTGGTTCCGCAGCCGGGGTCTGCTGCACGGCCTCGCGACCGGCACCAACTGGGTGTTCCGCGACGAGACCATGCACATGTCGTTCGCCTTCGAGGTGGTCGACACCGTCCGCAAGGAGGAGCCGGAGCTGTTCGACGACCGGCTCCGGGAGGAGGTCACCGCCATGCTGGCGGAGGCCGTCGAGGCGGAGCTCCAGTTCGCCCGTGACCTGTGCGGCGAGGGTCTGCCCGGTATGAACACCGAGTCGATGCGGCAGTACCTGGAGTGCGTCGCCGACCAGCGCCTGACCCGCCTCGGGTTCGCCCCTGTGTACGGCTCGGAGAACCCCTTCTCCTTCATGGAACTCCAGGGCGTCCAGGAGCTGACCAACTTCTTCGAACGGCGTCCGTCCGCCTACCAGGTGGCGGTCGAGGGCACGGTGGATCTCGACGAGGACTTCTGAGCCGGCGGCGGTAGCCGGGGTCGCCCCGGGTCCGGTCCACGAAACCGGGCGCGGGGCGCCTGCCAACGGCAACGGGCCCTCCATCGGCCGTCCATGGACCTCCTATGGGGCGGCAAAGTTCTGCTGAGGCATCTGTTCCGGTCTCGTCCGGCCCGGTTACGTTCTGGCCGTCCTGTCATGTCCACACATCGCATGCACAGGACGGTAGAAGTGTCATGCCCATGACGGCATCGCGCACCGCCGCCGCTACGCGCGTCAAAGGCCTGCCACCCGCGTCGAGAACCCCACTCCAACGACGGAGGCAGTACCCCATGCTTCAGACACGCACCGGTACGTCCGGACGGACCCTGCGAAGACTCCTGACCGCCGCCATACCCGCCCTCGCCCTGAGCCTCGCGGGGCTCGTCGCGGTGCCGGCGCAGGCAGCGCCCGCCGCCGCGCACACCTCCCGCGTCGCCCAGAACTCCACGGCGCTCACCTCCCCCGGCCGCCAGACGTTCCACTCGACCGGCAAGGCCGGCCAGAAGGTGCCGACCACGCACCTGTGTGCCACCGCTGCCCCCGGTCACGCGTCCTGTTTCGCCCAGCGCCGGACCGACATCAAGCAACGGCTGGCGTCCGCGGTCGCCGCAGCCACCCCCTCCGGGCTCAGCCCGGCCAACCTGCACAGTGCCTACAACCTGCCCTCGACGGGCGGCACGGGCCTGACCGTCGCCGTGGTCGACGCGTACAACGACCCCAACGCGGCCGCCGACCTGGCGACCTACCGCTCGACCTACGGCCTGTCGGCGTGCACGGTCGCCAACGGATGCTTCAAGCAGGTCAGCCAGACCGGTTCCACCACCTCGCTGCCGACCAACGACACCGGGTGGGCCGGCGAGGAAGCGCTCGACATCGACATGGTCAGCGCCGTCTGCCCGAACTGCAACATCATCCTCGTCGAGGCCAACTCCGCGAACGACTCCGACCTCGGCATCGCCGAGAACGAGGCCGTCGCGCTCGGCGCCAAGTTCGTGTCCAACAGCTGGGGCGGCTCCGAGGCCTCCTCCCAGACCAGCGAGGACACCTCGTACTTCAAGCACCCGGGTGTCGCGATCACCGTCTCCTCCGGTGACTCCGCCTACGGCGCCGAGTACCCGGCGACCTCCCAGTACGTGACCGCGGTCGGCGGCACGGCCCTGTCCACGTCCTCCAACTCCCGCGGCTGGACCGAGTCCGTGTGGAAGACCAGCTCCACCGAGGGCACCGGCTCCGGCTGCTCGGCCTACGACCCCAAGCCGAGCTGGCAGACCGACACCGGCTGCACCAAGCGCATGGAGGCCGACGTCTCCGCCGTCGCCGACCCCGCCACCGGCGTGGCCGTGTACGACACCTACGGCGGTTCGGGCTGGGCCGTCTACGGCGGCACGAGCGCCTCGTCGCCGATCATCGCGGGCGTGTACGCACTGGCGGGCACCCCGGGCTCCAGCGACTACCCGGCGAAGTACCCCTACAGCCACACCAGCAACCTGTACGACGTCACCAGCGGCAACAACGGCTCCTGCTCCACCTCGTACTTCTGCACCGCGGCCACCGGCTACGACGGCCCGACCGGCTGGGGCACCCCCAACGGCACCACCGCCTTCACCGCGGGCACCAGCACCGGCAACACCGTGACGGTCACCAACCCGGGCAGCCAGTCCACGACGACCGGCGGCACGGCCAGCCTGCAGATCAGCGCGACCGACAGCGCGGGCGCGACCCTCACCTACAGCGCGAGCGGCCTGCCGACCGGCCTGTCGATCAGCAGCTCCACCGGCAAGATCTCCGGTACGGCGTCCACCGCGGGCACCTACCAGGTCACCGTCACCGCGAGCGACTCGACCGGCGCCTCCGGCTCGACGTCCTTCACCTGGACGGTCGGTTCCAGCAGCAGCACCTGCACCTCGTCCCAACTGCTCGGCAACCCGGGCTTCGAGTCGGGCAGCACCACCTGGACCTCCTCCAGCGGTGTCATCACCAACTCCAGCAGCGAGGCGGCACACGCCGGTTCGTACTACGCCTGGCTGGACGGGTACGGCTCCGCGCACACCGACACCCTGTCCCAGTCGGTGACCGTGCCGAGCGGCTGCAAGGCCACCTTCACCTTCTACCTGCACATCGACACCGCGGAGACCGGCAGCACCGCCTACGACAAGCTGACGGTCACCGCCGGTTCGACCACCCTGGCCACCTACTCCAACGTCAACGCGGCTTCCGGCTACGTCCAGAAGTCCATCGACCTGTCCTCGTACGCCGGCTCCACCGTCGCCCTGAAGTTCAGCGGTGTCGAGGACTCCTCGCTCCAGACCAGCTTCGTCCTCGACGACACCGCCGTGACGACCAGCTGACGTCCCCCGCACGACCCCGGGCCCCGGTCGCCGCTTTCGCGACCGGGGCCCGGCCTGGATCCAGGTGTACGGGTCATACGTCCAAGGGGAACAGGAGGCCCTCATGACCCGTACGAACCATCACACGACCCTCGCCCTCGCGGCACTGACACTGCTGCTCGCGACCGCGGGCTGCGGCAGCCAGGCCGGCAGCGACGGGGGCGCCGGCAGCGGCACCGTGTCACCGTCACCGTCGCCGTCGTCCGCCGCACCCTCCGCCGAGCCCTCACCCGGCTGCGCCTCCGGATCCGGGCTCGACGCGGCCGACAGCGGGGACACGGTCTGCCTGGCCGTCGGGGACACGGTCCGGGTCGGCCTGGACGGGACCAAGGGCCGCCCGTGGCAGCCGGTCGCCGTCCAGGGCAGTGGCCTGGAGGCCACGAACAGCGGGATCGTCCTGCTGCCGGGTGACGCGAACGCCGCGTACAAGGCGGTGTCGGCGGGCGCGGTGCGGCTCAGTTCCTCACGTCCGCTGTGTGCCACCGACACCGTCCGGGTCTCGTGCAAGGGCATTCAGGAGTGGTGGGTCACCGTGCTGGTGAAGTAGCGCTGCCGCGCGGGGCGCAGCGCCTTGGGGAGCTGCCCGTCGGTTTCCCGGTGGGCCCGTTGGGCTTCGCGGATCTGCCGGTCGATGCGGCGGTCGTGGGCGATTCCGATCAGGGACGGGAGGACCAGCAGGATGAGGATGGCGAGAACAGTCAGCATGGCGATCAGTCCTTCTGTCTGTGCTGAAGTCATGTCACTACTGTCGCGCCGTTGACTCCTGACAAACAGTGGCAGGACTGCCGCACACCCTCGATTTACTGCCAGTCCTGAGGCACACTGGCAGCATGCTGAAGAACGTGGCCGCCGTCGTCCTGGACGGCGTGAACCCATTCGAGCTCGGCGTCGTCTGCGAGGTCTTCGGGACCGACCGCAGCGACGACGGACTGCCCGTGTACGACTTCGCGGTCGCCTCGGCCGAGGGCCCCAGGCTGTCCTCGCGGTCCGGTTTCTCCCTGCACGTCGAGCACGGGCTGGAGCGGCTGGAGTCGGCCGACCTGATCGCCGTCCCGGCCGGCGCCTGCTACGAGACCCGGGACTTCCCTCCCGAGCTGCTGGAGGCCCTGCGCAGCGCGGTCGGCCGCGGGGCCCGGGTGCTCAGCGTGTGCTCCGGCGTCTTCGTGCTCGCCGCCGCCGGACTGCTCGACGGCAGGCGCTGCACCGTGCACTGGCACCACGCGGAGGAGCTGGCGCGCGCGTATCCGCGGCTGACGGTCGAGCCGGACGTCCTGTACGTCGACGAGGACCCGGTGATCACCTCCGCGGGCACCGCCGCCGGCATCGACGCCTGTCTGCACATCGTGCGCAAGGAGCAGGGCCCCGAGGTCGCCAACAAGATCGCCCGGCGGATGGTCGTACCGCCGCACCGGGACGGCGGACAGGCGCAGTACATCGAGCGGCCGCTGCCCCGGTCCAAGTGCGACACCGTCGGCGAGGTGCTCGTGTGGATGGAGCAGCACCTCGACGAGGAGGTCAGCGTCGAGCAGCTCGCCGAGCGCGCCCACATGTCCCCGCGCACCTTCGCCCGCCGCTTCCAGCAGGAGACGGGGACGACTCCCTACCGCTGGATCCTGCGCCAGCGGGTGCTGCTGGCCCAGCGGATGCTGGAGGCGACGGACGAGACGGTGGACGCGATCGCGGGCCGCGCCGGGTTCGGCACCGCGGCAGCGCTGCGTCACCAGTTCCTGCGGGCGGTGGGCACCACCCCGAACGCCTACCGGCGCACCTTCCAGGGCCCGGAGGCGGCCGCCTGACCCGTCACCTGGGCACGGGCCGCACCATGAGCCGGTTCGGCCGCAGGGTGATGCCGGGGCGGGGGGTGTCGTCCGAGCCGGCCACCTGCTCGAAGCGGTACTTCCGGGCCAGCGCCGCCGTGAGCAGCGTCAGCTGGGCCATCGAGAAGTGGTCGCTCGGGCACTTCCGGTTGCCGGTGCTGAACGGGCTCATGGCGTGTTTCGGAACCACCCGGGACCGTTCCGGACTCCAGCGCAGCGGGTCGAACTCCGTGTTGTCGTCGAAGGACTCCGCATCCCGCTGGATCGCGTACGGGCTGTACACGATGTCGGACCCGGCCGGAATGTGATAGCCACCGAGTTCGGTGTCCCGTACCGCTCGCCGGGTCAATATCCATACCGCGGGCCACAAACGCATGGTCTCGACCACCACATAGTTCGTGTACGTGAGCGACCGGACGTCCTCGAATGCCACGGGACGCCCGCCGGTGACCGATTCGACTTCCGTGCACACCTTGTCGGCGTGTTCCGGATGTTCCGCGAGCACCCGGAGCAACCACATGATCGTGGACGCGACGGTTTCGCCGCCGGGGGTGAGTATCGCGACGACCTGATCGTGGATCTCCTGTTCCCCGATGGGGTCGCCATTCTCGTCCTTCGCCGCCAGCAATGCCGTCAGCAAATCGTTCGGCTTTTGACCGGATGCGCGGCGCTCGGCGACGATCTCGTCGACCACCAGATGCAGATCGGCCAACGCCCGGTTGAATGCGCGGTTGGCCGGCAGGGGCAGCTTGTACAGCGGCCCGGCGGGTATCACCATCCGCCGGTACATGCCCCGGAAGACGGTCGTGAGCGCGACGCACAGCCGCTCGGCGCGCTCGTCCATGTAGTCGCCGCGCAGCAGACAGCGGGCCGCGATGCGCACGGCGACGCGGAAGGACTCGGAGGTGCAGTCGACCGTCTCCCCGGGCCGCCACCGTTCGGCCAGCTCCCGTGCCTCCTCCGCCATGATCGGCCCGTACGCCGGTATGGCGTCGAGCCGGAAGGCGGGCTGGATGGTGCGCCGCTGGCGCCGGTGCTGGGGGCCGTTGGCGGTGGCCACGCCCTGGGTGCCGACCAGGCCCTCCAGGGACTCCCAGAGCGGACCGGCGATGATGAAGTCGGGGTTGAGCGCCACCGCTCCGGTCAGTTCCGGGGTGGTGGGCGCGTACACCGTCTTGGGGCCGAGCTTGAGGCGTACCACGTCGCCGTGGCGCCGGAGCCCGGACAGCAGGCTCAGCGGATCGCGCGCGAGCCTGAGACCGTGGCCGAGGAGGGGCACGCGGCCGCCGGCCAGGGGCGGTTCGCCCCTGCCGCCCGGTTCCTGGACCGCGGGGGTCTGGGTGTGCACCGACTCGAGAGTCATTTCTCACCTGCCGCTTCGTTGTTGACGTACGGGGGTGTGGACCGGTCGTCCCAGCTGTCGACCATGTAGCGGCCGGACTCGTGGTGGAACCAGTAGACGGTGCTGAACCAATGGCGCATATTGCGGACGCAGGCCCGGACGGCGGCGCTCAGTTCCTTTCCCCCTAGGGTTCCGTCGTCAAGGGATTCGGCGAAAAGGCGGGCATCGCTTTCGGCGACGAGGAACGCGTCCACGCATTTCTCGACGCGTCGCCGCATTTCCCGGATCGCCTCCTCGAGTGTCAGCCCCTCGTGTGTGATGAGGCTGATTCCGAGATTGTGGACCTCGTCGCCCGCTATTTCCTTGGGGAGTGAGCAGAGGTCGTTGTACCAGGCGGCGAATTCCTGGCTCAGGAGGGCCGCACGCCGAAATGCGGAGTGATTCCTTATGGCGTCCGGGAGTTCACGTCCCGCGCTCGGCTCCAGAAGGTCGGTCCAGATCTGGTGGGCGAAAGTGAGGCGGCGCAGCGTCAGGTATTCCTCGACCGTGGGAACGACTCCCTTGACGCGGTTGCGGAATTCCCTGTCGTAGGCCTCGATCACGTCGTGGAAGTGCCGGGCGAAGCGCGCGTTCCAGGTGCGCGGCAGGAACGAGTACAGCCGCGACACACTGTCCGCGAGCCCGGCCACCAGGGGATCCTCGTGACGCAGGTGTCCCTGGGGGGAGTCGACGGCCCGATGCAAACGGAACCTGAGCCGCCGCCAGGCGGCCGTGCGGCCGTGCACGACGTCACGGTCGTGGCGGTCGTCCCAGACGAAGAACCAGGCGCTGAAGTCCGCTATCGCCTGGAGAACGTCGTCGGGGGCGCCGAGGTAGTAGCCCGCCATGAGGTCCGTGTAGCACAGTCCGTCGGCATATTCCTCCACCATGTCCGCCGACATGAGCCGCTTTTCCAGAAGCCAGGTACGGGTGCCCTCCTGGAGCCGGGGCCAATACGGGTGCAGTTGCCTGGGAAACGCTGCCTCGATCACCGGGAGAGAGAGCGACGGTGGAACCGCGATCGCCGTCGGCGTCGATGTGGTGCTGTATGGGAAAGCAGGCACGAACAAACCCCTTCCAGCCGCCAGTTGGCGCGCACCCCTCCCGCTGAACCGGGCGTGCGCCGTTGCGTATCCCCGCACTTCCCATTCAGCACCACAACTGACCGTTCTGGGAACGGATTTGCTTCATTCACTACCCCACAGTGCCTCGATTCTCCCCTTGTGTGACCTGAATCTGGTCACTATCCGATCACTACGTGAGCGCATCCGATCGAACGTGCGACGCACATGCGAACGGCGCCTGTTCGGGGAGTGGTTCCCGAACAGGCGCCGTGTGTACGGTCGTTGTGGGACGTCAGTCGTTGGCGACCACGGGGTAGCGGGGCTCGTTCTCGGCCATCTGCCGCAGCGCGTCCTTGCGTTCGCGCTTGGAGAGCCGGTCGATGTACAGGTAGCCGTACAGGTGGTCGGTCTCGTGCTGCAGACACCGCGCGAAGTAGCCGGTGCCGCGGACCTTGACCGGGTTGCCCTTCTCGTCCTGGCCGGTGACCTCGGCGTAGTCCGGGCGGGCGAGCGGCGCGTAGGCGGTGGGCACCGACAGACAGCCCTCGTTGGCGTCGTCGAGCCTGCGCTCGTCGGCGGGCAGGTCCACGAGCTTCGGGTTGCAGACGACACCCACGTGCCGGCGGCCCTCGTCGTCCTGGCAGTCGTAGACGAAGACCTTCAGGTCGACACCGATCTGGTTGGCGGCGAGACCGACGCCCTCGGCGGTGCGCTGGCTGGCGAACATGTCCGCGACCAGCTGGTCCAGCTCCTCACCGAACTCGGTGACGTCCTTGCACTCCTTGTGCAGCACGGGGTTCCCGACGACGGTGATGGGCCGCGAGGTGCCGCGCTCACGCCAGGCGTTCTCCCGCTCCTCGGTCTCCTCGGTGTCGACGACGAACCCCTCGTCATCGACGGGGAGCACGCCCGCGTGCTGCTGATCGGTGTCCTGCTGGGCCATGACCGACGGTGCCTTCCTTAAACCTGAACAGGGAGTGACTGCGCGTACAGGGTACGGGGGCCGCGCCCCAAAGGGGCGCGGGGCTGTGTCGATCTGCGGCTCCGCCGCGTGGGCGCGACAGGCCCCCACCGGCCCCGCAGCCGAACAACGACCTAACAGACCTCTTCCAAGTCCCGCCAATCACGAGAATCCGGGCTGTCCGCGACCCACCCGTCCAGCAACCCCCGGACCAGCGCAGCCGGCGCAGCCACCCCGCACTCCCGCTCCGGCACCCACAGCTGCCCGTCCGTGCGATGCCCCAGCGGCCCGGGGTGCCCCGGCTCACTGTGATCGTGCGGGTCGAGATGCTCCCCGTCGCCCTCGTCCGACGGCATCCGCGACTCGGAGCACATCCGGCACAGCAGCCGCACCGACGACGACCAGTCCTCCGCCGCGAACCCGGCGTCGGCCGCGAGCTGCTCCAGCGCGTCCCGGTCCGCCTCGGTGGCCGCCTCCAGCAGCACGACCCAGGTCGGCACGGGCGACGGCGCCCACAGCTCGATCTCGTCGAACACGGGATACGCGTGGCCCGACGCGGTCGTCCGCTCCCCGTGCGGGACTCCGTCGTGCAGGACCACCTCACCCCAGCGCCGCCCCGAGGACGGCAGCGGGATGGACAGCACCTCCACGCGCGCGGGGTCCAGTCGGCGCCCCCACACCACCTCGGCCTCCCCCTCCGGGGACAGCCGTACTGCCGCGCTGCCGAGGTCCATGCCGAGCGGCTCCCCGGACGCGGTCGCCCCGCCCGGTACCCGCAGCCCGTACGCCTGCCAGGCCCGCCGGGCCAGCGGCCAGTCCTGGAGCGCGGTCGCCGCGATGCCGACGTTCCACCAGTCGGGCGCCCCGGTCTCCCGGTCGAGCAGCGCGACGGCCCTGAGGCCCGCCGCTCGCGCCTGCTCCCAGTCGTGCCGGAACTTGTGCAGCAGGGCCAGGTTGAACCAGGACTCGGACAGCCACGGCTCCAGGTCCGCGGCACGTGTCAGCAGCGCGCCCGCGTCCTCGTACCGACCGTCGCCGATCAGCGTGAACGCGCGGTCCGTGGCCTGCCGCCAAGAGGCGGAGGGCCGATGCCGTCCCTTGCCGAAGATCCTCACGATTCCCGCCTGCCGGTTCCGTCGAGTGGGCTGGCTGTGCCCCCGGACACCCTCTCTCTCGCATCCAACCACGTGTGCTCGGAAGGGCGCTCATTACCCATGGGTTACCCCGTCGCGGGGGAGGTCAGACAGTCTCTCGACAGCACCCTGGCCAGCGCCTCCACGACCTCCGGAGCGTAGTCCCCCGCGGTGCCCAGGCGCAGCTCCTCCAGCGCGGTCAGCGGCCCGCCGGGTCCGGCGTCCCGCGTCTTCTCCTCGTACGCGTTGACCGCCCGCACGATCCGCGCGGCCAGCGGCTGCTCCCGGCAGGGGTCGGCCTGCCGCTCCACCACCACGGCGACGGCCGCGTCGACGCCCGTCTGCCGTACGACGGCCCCGCCGAGCAGCGCGATGCGGCGCTGTTCGGCGACGGGCAGGGCGGCGGTGGCGCCCGCGGGCACCGGGTCGACGAGGCTCAGCTGGCCGATGTCGTGCATGAGGGCGGCGTACTCCAGGACGGTGAGCTCGGGTCGGGACAGTCCGAGGTCGCGCCCGACCTCCCGGCTGAGCGCGGCGACCCTGCGGGCGTGTCCGGCGGGCGTGTACCCGGCGATCTCGGTGGCCCGGGCGAGGGAGGCGATGGTCTGCCGGTAGGTGCAGCGGACAGCGGCGTACCGGCGGACGGAAAGCTGGGTGAGCAGAAGCGGCACGGAGAAGACGGGCAGCGCCCACAGTCCCGCGACGGCCACCGCGAGCGCCATCACGGCCCCCGTGGCGACGACCGCGGATCCGATCCCCAGCAGCGCTCGCAGCTCGTCCCTCAGCAGCGGGCCGAAGGGCCAGCGGGTGCGGGAGTGCGCCAGGGCCGCCGCGAGGACGGCGTCGCACAGCGCGGTGAGCGCGAGCAGGGCCAGCAGCAGCACGGCGTACGCGGGGCCGCCCCACTGGGCGAACGCACCCTGGTTGTACAGGGGTTGGAAGCACACGGCGGCGAATCCCACGGTGAGGACGCGCCGGGCGAGCTGGTCGGTGGTGGGGCCCTGCCCGCGCGCGATGTGCGGCACGCTGCCGACGAGGGAGGCGGCGAGGACCACGGTGACGACCTGGGCGGCGCCGTGATGGGTGGGCGCGCCCGCGTTCTCGCCGAGCAGGGCGTACGACAGGGCCCCGGCGGCGCCGAGCGGCGCGGCCTCCCGGACGTGGGGCCCGCTGCGCCGGTTGAGCTCACCGACGGTGAGCAGTACACCGAAGGCGAGGGCGGTACCGCGCTCCTCCACGCCGGTCCACAGGGTGAACGCGAGTGAGCCGAGGGCCAGGAGGGCGGCGGAGGCGTGGACGAGGGTGAGGAGGAACGGGGACCGGGGGGCACGGCTGGGTGTGATCCGGTCCCGTGGCGGGGTCTCGGTACGCCCGGATGCGCTGCGGTCCGGCCGCGGGGCGCGGGTGAGCCGGGACAGGCTCCGTTCGGATCGCGGGGCCGATCGCGGGGCGGCCTCCTGCGCCGCCTCCCCGGCCGTCGGCGTCCCCCCGCCCTGCTCGCGCCCGCTCACCGCCGGACTCCCGGCCGCCCCACGGCGCTCGGCCGGGGACGCGGCAGGCCGGTCTCGTCCGCCGTGACCGCCGGATGCCAGCCGTGCCGGGCCAGCGCGCTGACGAGGGCCGTCACCATGCGCGGGTCGAACTGGCTGCCCGCGCACCGCTCCAGCTCCTCCAGCGCGGCACCGACCGGCCGGGCCCGCCGGTAGGAGCGGGTGGACGTCATGGCGTCGAAGGCGTCGGCGACCGCCACCACCCGTGCCGACTCCGGAATGTGACGGCCTGTCAGTCCGTACGGGTACCCGCTCCCGTCCAGCCGCTCATGGTGGTGCAGTACGGCGGCCCGGGCCTCCCCGAGGAAGGAGATGCCCCGCACCATCTCGTGCCCGTACTCTGGATGCAGCTCGATGATCCGTCGCTCCTCGGGGGTCAGCGGCCCGTCCTTGCGGAGCAGCCGCGTCGGCACCCCGAGTTTCCCCACGTCGTGCAGGATCCCCGCGAACCGCAGCACCTCGACGCGGGCGTCGTCCATGCCGAGCTCCCGCGCGATCATCATCGACGCCTGCCCGACCCGCTCACTGTGCCCGCGCGTGTACTCGTCCTTGATGTCGACGGCCTGCACGAGCGCGCGGATGGTGGCCTGGTGGGCGGCCCGCTCCCGGTGGTACTGCGCGAACACCCACCACGACACACCCATCGGCAGCAGCACCAGCAACGCGGCGACGGGGCCGTAGGGACTGCGCCACAGCACGGCCATCATCAGCCCGGCCAGCCCGTGTACGGCGACGGGGGCGAGGGAGCGGAGAAACAGGCCGCGCCAGGCCCGCCGTACCGGGGTCCTCTCGGCGAGCGCCAGGATCCCCCCGTCCAGCAGGCTCAGCACCAGGCAGAACGCGAGGACCGCGACCCCGGCCGGGACCAGCGCGTACGGGAAGTCGGCGGCCACGACCGCGTCCCTGCCGCCCATCGCCCAGTGCACCCGCGCGGCCGCCCACACACCCACGGCGAGTTGCGCGGCCCGCCAGATCCGGCGCAGGCCTCGCGGCCGCTGCTCCACCGGTGACAGCAGGGCCCCCGGGATCGGCACGAGGGCGGCGGCGGGCGGCGGCAGCAGAAAGGCGCCGGCCAGCAGGACGGGGTAGAAGGTGCCGGCGAACCGGCTCCGGGCGGCGGCCTGCTCGCATCCGGCGTACAGCGCGGCGAGCAGCACGACCGCCCACCAGGGAGCGCGTACGGACGGCAACGGCAGCAGACAGCTCAGCGCGACTACGGCGACACAGGCGATGTACGCGCGCGCCCGTGCCGGTACCGCCTCCACGCCAACGCCTCCCCCGGCCGCGCCTGTTACGGCTCCGGAGCCTAGAACGCGGGGCGGACCGGGTGAGCCACTATGGGGGAATCTGCGAGCATATCGCCTCAGGATTAGCCCGATCGAGTGACCGGTGCGCGCATGTTCCCGTGTGCCTCCGTGCGGTCAGTTCGGGACGTCCGCGGCGAGCGCCTTGCTGAGTTCCTCCACGGCGGCCGGCGACTCGCGCTGGAACGCGGCGATGTCCAGGCCCTCGTCGCCCATGACGGTGAGCAGCGCGCGATCACCCACGGCCGTCACGACGACATGCCCCGAACCGCCCCGCACGATCACCTCGCGCAGTGTTCCGGCGCCGCCGAGGTCGGCGATACGGCGGCCGACCCCGAGGGTCGCGGCGGCCAGCGCGGCGACGGACTCGGGGTGGGCCGAGTCGACGTCGGCGACGACGAGCAGTCCGTCCGCGGTGGACAGCACGCTCTCGCTGACGCCCAGCACCCGGTCTCGCAGGGACGCGAGGATGTCGATGAGGGCGGCGTCCGGCTCGGGTGACGGGGTTTCGGTCATGGACACGTGCTCCTTGGTCCGGACGCCGGCGGGGGGTCGGCCGGGCTTGTGCTCTCGGGGAGAGCCCGCAGCCGCTCATGGACGCGCTGCAGCGTTTCGATCGAGGGTTGCTCGGCGGCCAGTTCCTCGGGCGAGGGCGCCGGACACGCGAACGGAAGTGCGGCGGCCGGAACAGCACCGCGCACGGGCAGGGGAGGGCGTGCGGGCGGGGACTCGGGGAGAGACGGCGCAGGAGACTCGGCGGAACCGCCGGCACCGCCCCCAGCGCTCACGGAACCCGACGACTCAGAAGACTTGGCGGCTCCCGCACCTTTCCGGGAACGCGGGGCCCCGGCCCTGGTCGACTTCGGGCCGCTGGAGGGATCGGGGGGCGCGGGGGACTCCGAGAGCACGGGGGCATCCACCGGCCCTGACGGCTCTGACGGCCCTGACAGCTCTGAGACGTCCGGGTTCCGTGGAGGTTCCGGGGCCTGTGAGTGCCTCGAAGGCTTCGTGGCCCGTGGGGACTTCGCGGGCGCGCGGGACTCCTCGGGCTTCGTGGCCCGTGGGGACTTCGAAGGCGCGCGGGACTCCTCGGGCTTCATGGCCCGTGGGGACTCCTCGGGCTTCGTGGCCTGTGCGGACTCCTCGGGCTTCGTGGCCTGTGCGGACTTCGAAGGCGCGCGGGACTCCTCGGGCTTCATGGCCCGTGCCGACTTCGCGGACGCGCGGGACTCCGCGGACTTCGCGGGCGCCCGGGACTCCACAGGCTTCGAAGGCTTCGTATCCCCCGAGGACTTCAACGCGCGTCGGGACTTCGAGGACCCCGTGGCCCGGGAAGACCCCGAAGACTTCTTGGGCCCCGCAGGCTTCGACGCCCCCGGAGACTCCGTAGGCCCTCCGGACTCCACGGCCCCCGAGGACTCCGGCACCCCCGCAGACTCCGAGGACTCCGGGGACTCCGCAGATTCCGGCGCCCCGGTGGGCCCCGGGGCCCGCGTGGACTTCGGCGATCGCGCCGGGCTGGGCGATTTCGCCGGGCCCGGCGATCGCGCTGGGCCGGACGGTCTCGCCGGGTCGGGCGGGCTCGCGGATCCCGGCGGGCTCCCGGATCCCGGCGGGCCCGGCGGACCCGTCGGTCCCGGCGGGCTCGCGGACCCTGGCGGACCCGTCGGTTCTGGGGCCGTCGCGGGGTCCGGGGCCCTCGCGGGTTGTTCGGGTTCTGGGCTCACTCGCCGCCCTTCTCTCCACGCTCGCCGTGGTTCCGTGCGGGAGATGTGCCGCCGGGTCTGCGTTTCGGCAGGGTGCCGCCGGCGGGGACGGGCCCGGTGGGGCTCTCGGGGGCCACGCGGGGCGCGGTGCTCGGGCGGTTGCCCGGAGCGGCCCTGACCTCCCAGCGGATCAGCTCCAGCGCCTCCAGCCGGTTCAGGTCCAGCATCACCGCGAACAGCCCACGCCCGAGGGCGAAGGCGAGATCCCGGGGCGTGCGACGCCCGTTGACGCGGTCCAGGAGTTCCCGGTGCCGCCGCGACAGCCACACACCTGAGCGGCCGTCCCCGGAAGCCTCCGGCCGCAGCCGGGCCAGTTCCCCCGGTGCCACCCCCGCTCGCGCCAGCACCCCCGTTCGGCGGGCGACCTCCTCGGTCAGCGCCCGGGGCTCCACACCGGGCACCGCCACCAGCGTCGGTTCACGGTCGCCGGTCTCCCAGCCGCCGGCCGGGCCGAGGGCCATCGCGAAGGCGCCGTCGAAGACCGCGGCCGCGCAGATGATCTCGAGTTCCGCCGCGCCGATCAGCCCGGCGGCGGCCAGGTGCGCGCCCACCCGGTCCGCGTCGGGTTGCGTCGCGCAGGCGGCGAGCCATGCCTCGTCGTCGACGCGGCCCGTGGTGAGGAGGGCCGAGGCGGCTGTGGGAGCGCCGGGGGTCTCGATGGCGCCGACCAGGCCGCCGCGGATGTGGATCGTTCCGCCGGGGGTTCCGGAGACCCGGACCGTGCCGGTGAACTCCTCTTCCCGCAGCGCCAGGAGGAGCGCGGGGACGTTGCGGACCGGGGGCGCGTTCACGCCAGTACCTCGGTGACGCGGTCGCCCAGGCTGCGCAGGGCGAGCGCGACGTTGGCCCGGTCGCGGTCCAGGCCGGCCGCGAGGAGCAGGGGGTCACCGGCCGGCCGTACGACGGTGAACAGCATCTGATGGCGGCGGCGGCTGGTCAGGACCACGCTCTCCAGCTCTCCCTCGGCCCCGGCCTCGCCGAGCCGCTGGGCGATGAGGTTCGCGAGTTCGCTGCTCTCCGCGCCGGTCCCGGCCTCGGTGACGTCTCCGGCGGTGCCGTAGACAAGGCCGGTCACCGCGTCGATCAGGGCGACACCCGTGACTCCGGGGGCGTCGAGCAACCGGTCCAGGGAGGTCTGGAGCGCGGTCGCGTTTTCCCCCATTGGCCCTCCACGGTCCGACACCACGCACTACTTTGAACGACAAGTTTCGTCACACACGCCAAAACTGACGCTAAGTGACCCACAAGTCGCCTGGCTTCGATCGTAGTTGGCCGAGCATCGACCGGTCAGCAGCACGGAAGAATTGAGGGAACCGGTGAACATAGAGACCGCGCTCAAGGAAGCCATGAGCCTCGACGGCGCGATCGGCGCCGCCGTCGTGGACTATGACAGCGGCATGTCGCTCGGCGCCATCGGCGGCGGCCAGGGCCTCGACCTGGAACTCGCCGCCGCGGGCAACACCGAGGTGGTGCGCGCGAAGATGCGCACCCTGGCCTCGCTGGACATGGACGACGTGATCGAGGACATCCTGATCACGCTCGGGAAGCAGTACCACCTGATCCGCCCGCTCACGAGCAGCCAGGGCTCGTTGTTCTTCTACGTCGCCCTGGACCGGACCCGCAGCAATCTGGCGCTGGCCCGGCACGGGCTGAAGAGGATCGAGAACGGCCTGGAGATCTGACCGCGCAGGCTCCCGCGGGACCCGGCGACGAGGTCGCCGGTGGCGCTCAGGACTCCTGCGGTGTCACCGGCGAGGCCGTCACGTCATGGTCGGGCACCGACTGTCCGGAACGGATGAGGTCGAGCCGGCCGAGGACCTTGGAGCGCAGGTCGGTCGGCACGTCGTCCTGGCCGCAGCACCGCTTGACGAGCTTCTTCACGGCCTCTTCGAGGCCGTACTTCTCCAGGCACGGCGAGCACTCCGTGAAGTGCTGCTTGAACTTGACGCGATCGACGTCCGGCATCTCACTGTCGAGGAACTCGTAGAGATGATCGAGTACCTCACTGCAGTCCGTCTCATGCGGCTCTCCGCAGCTCATGAGCCCGAGCCTTTCGCTTCGTTCGACTCTCCGGCACCGGCCGGGACGAGCCCGCGCTCACGGGCGTAGTCCTCGAGCATGCCGCGCAGTTGACGGCGGCCGCGGTGCAGGCGGGACATCACCGTACCGATGGGTGTCCCCATGATGTCCGCGATCTCCTTGTACGCAAAGCCCTCGACGTCGGCGAGATAGACGGCGATGCGGAATTCCTCGGGGATCGCCTGGAGGGCTTCCTTCACGTCCGAGTCGGGCAGGTGGTCGAGCGCCTGCGACTCCGCGGAGCGCAGACCTGTCGACATGTGCGACTCGGCGCGCGCGAGCTGCCAGTCCTCGATCTCCTCGGCCGCGGAGCGCTGGGGTTCGCGCTGCTTCTTGCGGTACGAGTTGATGAACGTGTTGGTGAGGATCCGGTACAGCCACGCCTTGAGGTTGGTGCCCTCACGGAACTGGTGGAAGGACGCGTACGCCTTGGCGTACGTCTCCTGCACCAGGTCTTCGGCGTCGGCCGGATTGCGCGTCATACGCAGAGCGGCCGAGTACATCTGGTCGAGGAATTCGAGCGCGTCCCGCTCGAAGCGCGCACTGCGCTCCGACGTGGACTCCGTGCTCGTGCCCTGGCCCTCGGGCTGCTCCGCCTGGCCGTTGTCGGTCCCTGCGTCGATCCCAGTGACCGGACCCACCTCCTCAAGATTCCGGGCAGCACCGAAACCGGTGCCACCGGAATTGGAGGATAGACGACTACCCGCCCCGGCCGCCCCTCGAATAGGAGTGGTCTTGGTCGCGCGCAGCACCGTCCAGTCCAGGTCAGCGCGGCTGCTGCGGCTCGGGCAGTAGGTCGAACCCATGCGGCGGACTTCCTCTCTACGACGGTCGGTGCCGGTTCTTCAGCACTTCTGTCCGCCTCAACAGAGGTCCACGGCTCAACATTCCCGGGCCTTCACCCCAGTGACCCGGCCCACTTCCCGACCGCGTCCGTGATGACTGTCACGGCCTCCTCCTGGGTGATCGCGGCCCGTTTCGGCACCGCGAAGCCATGATCGCCGTACGCCACCTCGACCAGCGCGAAGGAGCCCTCGGGGAACTCCTCCGGCTTCCCGAACGGGTCGTTGCCGCCCTGTACGACCAGGGTGGGCACCCCGGATCCGAGCAGTTCCGCCGCCCGCGACTTCTCCGGCCGGCCCGGCGGGTGCAGCGGGAAGCTGAGGGCGAGGACGGCGGCCGCGCCCAGCTCCACGGCCGTACGGCAGGCGACGCGGGCCCCGGCGCTGCGCCCGCCGGAGATCACCGGCAGGCCGGGCTTCACGAGAGCGGGCCAGATACCCCGCCATCCCACGTCCAGCGTCTTCGGGGCGGGCGCGACCTTCTTGCCGGCCACCCGCCAGGGCTGCTCGACGAGAGCGACGCTCACCCCGTGCCGCGGGAGGGTCGCGGCGAGGGCCTGGAGGTCCCGCGCCTCGATACCGCCGCCGGCACCATGACTGACGGCCAGCACGAGCCGTGCCGTGCGCGCCGGGTGCCAGGTGATGCGGGCGTCTCCGGCCTCGGTGCTGATGATCTCGGTCGTCACGTCTGAAGGCTTCACATCCGAAGGCTAGAAGAGCGTGCCCTCTTCGGGGCCGTCCAGCTCCTTCAGCAGCTCCGGGCCGTTGTTGCGGACGTTGCTGACGGCGGTGGAGACCGGGTAGGCCCGCATGAGCCCCTCGGGCGGGGGCGCGAGCAGGGGGCGCAGCTCCTCCACGTCCGTGCGGGACGGGTCGAGCCAGGCGTCCCAGCGGTCCGGGGTGAGCATGAGCGGCATCCGGGGGTGGATGTCGGCGAGGGAGCGCGGGCCGTCGGCCGGGGACACGGCGAGCGGGCCCGTCTCCGCCTCGGTCGTGATCACGGAGCAGGTCGCCCACCAGGCCTGCGGATGGTCGTCGGGCAGGGTCTTGTCGCGCCAGAACTCGTAGAGCCCGGCCATCGCGAACACCGAACCGTCGGCGGGCAGCACGAAGTAGGGCTGCTTGCGCGGCCGCTTCTTCTTCCCCTCGACCTCCAGGTCCCGCTCCTGCGTCCCGGTGACCCACTCGTAGTAGCCGTCGGCCGGGACGATGCAGCGGCGGGTGGCGAAGGCCCGCTTGTACGACGGCTTCTCGTGCACGGTCTCCGCGCGGGCGTTGATCATCCGGGCCGCGCCCTCGGGCGTCTTCGACCAGCTCGGCACCAGCCCCCACTTCAGCTTCCGCAGCTGGCGAACCGGCCGCGGCTCGTCCACGTCCTTGAGAGGGCGGTCGAGAACGGCGTAGACCCCCTTGGTCGGGGCCACGTTGTAGTCGGGCTCCAGGGTCTCCTCGGGCTCCCACTTCTCGATCTCAAAGATTCCTGCGAGATCCTCGGGCCCACGACTGGCTGCATACCGTCCGCACATACGTGCCACACTGCCAGATTCCGTACTCGGAGAGGGAGCCACCCGGAAACATGGACACCAGCACAGCGACCTCTCTCTGGGACGAGGTCATCGGCACCCAGCCCGACCCCGATCTGTGGGTGGTGCTGGCCACCATGGTGGCGGCGCTCGCCATAGTGGTCCCGCACCCCCTGTGGCGGGTCTCGCGCAACGCCATCACGATCGCCCACGAGGGCGGCCACGGCCTGGTCGCCCTGTGCACCGGCCGTCAGCTCACCGGTATCCGGCTGCACTCCGACACCAGCGGCCTCACGGTCAGCCGGGGCAAGCCGCACGGCATCGGGATGATCCTCACCGCGGCGGCCGGCTACACCGCTCCCCCGCTGCTCGGCCTGGGCGGCGCCGCCCTGCTGGCCGCCGGCCGCATCACCCTGCTGCTGTGGGTGGCGACGGCTCTGCTGGTGGCACTGCTGGTGATGATCCGCAACGCGTACGGGGCGCTGACGGTGGTGGTGACCGGCGGCACGTTCGTGGTGGTGTCCTGGCTCGCCGGGCCCCAGGTCCAGGCGGCGTTCGCGTACGCGGCGGTGTGGTTCCTGCTGCTGGGCGGAGTGCGTCCCGCTTTCGAGCTGCAGGCGAAGCGGACACGGGGCGGGGCGGGCGACTCGGACGCCGACCAGCTGTCCCGCCTGACCCACGTCCCGGCGGGGCTGTGGCTGTTCCTGTTCCACGCGGTGAGCCTGTGCTCACTGATAGGCGGGGGGAGGTGGCTACTGGAGGTGTGACAAGCCCCCGAGGGGCGACGTCACCAGGGGCGCGGGGCTGTGACATCGGCGGCTCCGCCCGTGGCGCGACCAGCCACGACGGCGCCGCACCCGAAAGACCACCCCCCACTAAAGTGGACCCCATGGCTTTGAACCCCTCAGAAACCGCCCTCTGGCCCGCCCCCCACGCGAGTGGAGCCGTCGACGCCACGGTCCACGTCCCGGGGTCAAAGTCGGTCACCAACCGCGCTCTCGTCCTGGCATCCCTCGCGAGCGAACCGGGCTGGCTCCGCCGCCCCCTCCGCTCCCGGGACACCCTCCTCATGGCGGCCGCCCTCCGCGAGATGGGCGTGGGCATCGAGGAAGGTGTCGGCCCCGACGGCACCGGCGAGACCTGGCGCGTCCTGCCGGCAGGCCTCCGCGGACCCGCCACGGTGGACGTCGGCAACGCCGGCACCGTGATGCGCTTCCTGCCCCCCGTCGCCGCCCTCGCCGACGGCGAGATCCGCTTCGACGGCGACCCGAGGTCGTACGAACGCCCCCTGACCGGCGTGATCGACGCCCTGCGTGCCCTCGGCGCCCGCATCGACGACGACGGCCGCGGCGCGCTGCCGCTCACGGTGCACGGCGGGGGCGCCCTGGACGGCGGCCCGGTGGAGATCGACGCGTCCTCGTCGTCCCAGTTCGTGAGCGCGCTGCTGCTGTCCGGCCCGCGCTTCAACCAGGGTGTCGAGGTCCGTCACGTCGGCGGTTCGCTGCCCTCCCTCCCGCACATCCGCATGACGGTGGACATGCTGCGCGCGGTCGGCGCCCAGGTGGACACCCCGGAGTCGGGCGGCGAGCCGAACGTCTGGCGGGTCACGCCGGGCGCCCTGCTGGGCCGGGACCTCACCGTGGAGCCCGACCTCTCCAACGCGCAGCCGTTCCTGGCGGCGGCGCTGGTGACCGGCGGCAAGGTCGTGATCCCGGACTGGCCGGACCGGACCACCCAGCCCGGTGACCGGCTGCGCGAGATCTTCACCGAGATGGGTGGTTCCTGCGAACTCGCCGAGTACGGCCTGGTGTTCACCGGTTCGGGTGCGATCCACGGCATCGATGTCGACCTGGGCGAGGTGGGCGAGCTGACCCCCGGCATCGCGGCGGTCGCGGCTCTCGCCGACTCCCCCTCCACCCTGCGCGGGGTGGCCCATCTGCGCCTGCACGAGACGGACCGACTGGCCGCGCTGACCAAGGAGATCAACGAACTCGGCGGTGACGTCACCGAGACCGCCGACGGTCTGCACATCCGCCCGCGCCCGTTGCACGGCGGGATCTTCCACACCTACGAGGACCACCGCATGGCCACGGCCGGCGCGATCATCGGTCTCGCGGTCGAGGGCGTGCGGATCGAGAACGTCGCGACGACGGCCAAGACCCTGCCGGACTTCCCGGACATGTGGACCGGGATGCTCGGGAGCGAAAAGGCGTAGGGGCACAGGGAGATGCGCCGTTACGGCAAGAACACCGACGAGGACGACATCCGCAGCCGCCCGAACCGCAAGGGCAACCGGCCGCGCACCCATATCCGTCCCAAGCACGAGGACGCGACCTGGGGCATGGTCCTCACCGTCGACCGGGGCCGCCTGACCTGTCTGGTCGACGACCGGATCGTGATGGCGATGAAGGCCCGCGAACTGGGCCGCAAGGCCGCCGTGGTCGGCGACCGGGTGGCGATCGTCGGCGACCTCTCCGGCCAGAAGGACACCCTCGCGCGGATCGTCCGCATCAAGGAGCGGACGTCGGTCCTGCGCCGTACGGCCGACGACGACGATCCCTACGAGCGCGTGGTGGTCGCCAACGCCGACCAGCTCGCCATCGTCACGGCCCTCGCCGACCCGGAACCCCGCCCCAGGCTCATCGACCGCTGCCTGGTCGCGGCGTTCGACGGCGGCCTGACCCCCCTCCTGGTCCTGACCAAGTCTGACCTGGCCCAGCCCGACAAGCTGCTGGAGCTGTACGGCCACCTGGACATCCCCTACGTCGTCACCAGCCGCGAGGAGCTGGAGAACGGCGAGGCGGTGAACCGGGTGCGCGAGGAACTCGACGGCAGGATCACGGCGTTCGTCGGCCACTCGGGCGTGGGCAAGACGACTCTCGTGAACGCGCTGGTGCCCGAGGACCGTCGCCGGGTGACGGGTCATGTCAACGCGGTGACCGGCCGCGGCCGCCACACCACGACGTCGGCACTCGCGCTGCCCCTTGCGGGCGACGACGGGTGGGTGATCGACACCCCGGGCCTGCGGTCGTTCGGACTGCACCACGTGGATCCGTCCCGGGTGATCCAGGCGTTCCCGGACCTGGAACCGGGAACCGAGGGCTGTCCGCGCGCGTGCAGTCATGACGAGCCGGACTGCGCGCTGGACGCCTGGGTGGCGGCGGGCCACGCCGACCCGGCCCGGCTCTACTCCCTGCGGCGGCTGCTCTCGACACGGGAGCGGACGGAGGGGGACTGAGGGGGAGGGGGACTGCGGGGGAGGGGGACTGCGGGGGCAGGAGGACTGACCTCCGCGTTGTTTGGCTGCAGTCGAGTTCGGTAAGTGCATAATCGCACCGAGCCGGACATACGGGAGGACAGCACATGGCGTGGCTGCTGGTGGTGGTGGCCGGGTTGCTGGAGACCGGTTTCGCCGTGTGCCTGAAGCTCTCTCACGGTTTCACCCGGCTGTGGCCGACGGTCGCGTTCTGCATCTTCGCGCTCGGCAGCTTCGGTCTGCTGACCCTGTCGCTGAAGAAGCTGGACGTGGGTCCCGCGTACGCCGTGTGGACCGGTATCGGCGCGGCGGGAACCGCGATCTACGGAATGATCTTCTTCGACGACCTGGTCTCGACCCTGAAGATCGTCTCGATCAGCCTGGTGATCATCGGCGTGATCGGTCTCCAGCTGTCGGGCTCGCAGCACTAGGCACGCCGCGGGTCCCGGCCCGGCCGGGTCTCACACCGGCTGCCGGTGCAGCACACTGCGGACCAGGTCCACGACCCCTCCCTCGCCCGGTGGGGCCGCGACGCAGGACAGGGCGAGCCGGACGGCCAGTTCGCAGGAGCGGGCGAGGTCGACGACGTCCGACTTCTGCACATGGGGCCCGGCGAGAACCGTCACCGCGCGGTCGCGGACCAGCGCCACGAAGTCGCCGGGCGACGGCAGCGGCCCGTCGGCCCGGCGCTGTGCCGGTACCGCGGAGGAGGAGGGCACGGCGGACAGCGTCGGCGTCGGAAGCCGCTCGCTCCAGCAGCCGGTGAGCATGGCCCGCACGAGCGCGTTCTCCCGGGCCGAGGACGCGGTCCACTCGGCGGTCGCGGTCAGCCTCTCCCGCGCGTCCCCGTGCGTGGTCAGCGCCCGTTCGACTCCGACGAGATACCCGTCGGCCTCTCTCCTGACGAGAGCGCGGGCCAGGCCCTCCTTGCTCCCGAACTCGTTGTACAGCGTCTGCCGGGACACTCCGGCCGCCGCCGCGACATCCACCATCCGCACGGCGGACCACGGCCGACGCGCCAACGCCGCATAGGCAGCGTCCAACAGGGATTCCCGCGCAGCAGGCATCGTCGCCTCCCAGGGAGCAAGCAGCTCTGCGCACAGATTTGACGCGCACGAGGGCACTGTCAAGGGTCCGCGAGGGCATCGGGGGCGCGCGTCGGTCATTCACGGGCGGCCCGGCGGCGCCGACCACGACGAACCCGCGGCCACCGGACCGCACAAGCCGGCACCCCAGCCGACACCCCGACCCGGCACCCAGCGTCAGCGTCCACACTCCGGCCCCTATAGCACCGTACGGACAACGACAGATACCGTTCGCCACATGCCGGACTACCTCGACGACCTCCGCCTCGCCCACGTCCTCGCGGACGCGGCCGACGCACTCACCATGGACCGCTTCAAGGCGCTGGACCTCAAGGTCGAGACGAAACCGGACATGACACCGGTCAGCGAAGCCGACAAGGACGCCGAGGAACTCATCCGCGGCCACCTCCAGCGCGCCCGTCCCCGCGACGCGATCCTCGGCGAGGAGTACGGCGTCCAGGGCACCGGTCCCCGCCGCTGGGTCATCGACCCCATCGACGGCACCAAGAACTACGTACGCGGCGTGCCCGTCTGGGCCACCCTGATCTCCCTGACGGAGGCGTCGGAGGGCGGCTACCAGCCCGTCGTCGGCGTCGTCTCCGCCCCCGCCCTCGGCCGTCGCTGGTGGGCCGCGAAGGGGTACGGCGCCTACACAGGCCGCAGCCTCTCCACCGCCTCCCGCCTGCGCGTCTCCCAGGTCGGCAAGCTCACGGACGCCTCCTTCGCGTACTCCTCCCTCACCGGCTGGGAGGACCGGGGGCGCCTGAACGGCTTCCTGGACCTGACCCGCGAGGTCTGGCGCACGCGCGCGTACGGCGACTTCTGGCCGTACATGATGGTCGCCGAGGGCTCGATCGACATCTGCGCCGAACCGGAGCTCTCCCTCTGGGACATGGCCGCGAACGCGATCGTCGTGACGGAGGCCGGCGGCACCTTCACCGGCCTCGACGGCCGCCCCGGCCCGCACAGCGGCAACGCGGCCGCCTCCAACGGCATCCTGCACGACGAGTTCCTGGGCTATCTCAACGAGCGTCACTAGCGCCGGCCCCGCGGAGTCGGACCGGAGGTGCCGGACCCGGGGAGCCCAGATGAGCGCGCACGCCCTCAATCGGCGTCGCGCGCCCTCTTGTTGACCCTCGCTTTACCTGCGACTCTGAGGGGACCCCCATTTGTGAACTTGTGAACCAATGAATTACTTCATTGGCTCCCAGGAGGTGACCGAGAAACCATGCTCGTCCTCGACGCCATGAGCACGGTGGTCCTCACCATCGGCCCCGCCCACACCCTGCGCCAAGCCGCCGCCCTGATGTCCGCCCGCCGGGTCGGCGCGGCAGTCGTCCTCGATCCCGACGGCATCGGCATCGGCATTCTGACCGAGCGCGACATCCTCAACTCCGTCGGCCTGGGCCAGAGTCCGGACACGGAGTACGCCCACGCCCACACCACCACCGACGTCGTCTTCGCCACCCCGGCGTGGACCCTGGAGGAGGCCGCGCAGGCGATGACGCACGGCGGCTTCCGGCACCTCATCGTCCTCGACCAGGGCGAGCCCGCGGGCATCGTCTCGGTGCGCGACATCATCCGCTGCTGGGCACCGGAAGGGCAGCGCGTACCGGCCCGCTCCTAATCTGGACTCAATCCAGTTCGATCAGCAGTCCAAACTCACACCCATTCGGATTCTGGTCACCAGCTGTTAGGCTGGGACGCATGAGCGACCTTCTGGAACGACTGCGCGGCCGCGGCTGGCGGATGACCGCGCAGCGGCGCGTCGTGGCCGAGGTCCTCGACGGCGAACACGTCCACCTGACGGCCGACGAGGTCCACGCGCGTGCCGTGGCCAAGCTGCCCGAGATCTCCCGGGCGACCGTCTACAACACGCTGGGCGAGCTGGTGACGCTCGGTGAGGTCCTCGAGGTCGCGACCGACAAGCGTGCCAAGAGGTACGACCCGAACGCCCACCGGCCGCACCACCACCTGGTCTGCGCCCAGTGCGGCGCCATCCGGGACGTCCACCCCATCGGCAACCCGCTGGCCGACCTCCCCGACTCGGAGCGTTTCGGCTTCGCCGTCTCGGGCGTCGAGGTGACGTACCGGGGCGTCTGCCCGAACTGCTCGGCGGCGTAAGCTCCGACGTCCGAAGCCCCGGCACCGCACAGGTGCCGGGGCTTCGTGCTGCGTACAGGCATTCGTGCGGTCCGCGGGCTCCCTGCATCTGACGGCCCGTCACATCGTCGTGCGGCCACCCCTCTCCGTACCGCACTCCGCAAGGAGCAACCGTGAGAGATCCGCACCCCGAACCCAGCGCGGAACATCCCCACGCCACACTCCACGCCACCGGCCTGACCCGCGCGCTGTACGCGGAGGCGGTCGGTCACCGGTCGTGAAAACACCGAGGGCCGGAATCCTTGATCGGATTCCGGCCCTCGGCCTTCAGTAGCGGGGACAGGATTTGAACCTGCGACCTCTGGGTTATGAGCCCAGCGAGCTACCGAGCTGCTCCACCCCGCGGCGATGAATGCAACGTTACGTGAAGGGTGAGGCCAGAGGCAAATCGCTCAGCTGCCCCCGAGCCCCGAAGGGGCGCGGGACTGTGTCAATGTGCGGGCGCGACCGGCCCGCAGCCGCCACACGCCCTGCCACGGCCTCCGCGGAGCGCTACGCGGACAGTTCCTCCCGCAGCGCGTCCCGCAGCCGGGCAGCCCGCTCGGAGACCTCCGCCGGCCCCAGCGCCACCGCCCGGTCGGCCCACCGCTGCCCCTCGGCCAGCTCACCCCGACGCGCGTAGACGAGGGCGAGGCGCAACGCCGCCCGCCCGTGCCCCGCATCGGCCGCCCGAGCCCACCACACGGCGGCCTCCGGCTCACTCCCCTCCCGGGCCAGCAGCAGCCCCAGGTTGAACGCCCCGTTTCGGGAACCGGCCTCGGCGGCCTCCCGGTACCACCGAGCCGCCTCCACGACATCGCCCCGGGCGGCAGCGAGCATGCCCACCCGCACCTGGGCCCGCCGGTGCCCCTGGGAGGCCGCCCGCTCGTACCACTCCTCGCACTCGCTCTTCTCGTGCACGGACTCGCCGAGCGAGTGTGCGGGCACCGGCGGCCGCCGCGCGTCGAGCACGGTCGCCAGCCGGTACGCGGCCTCCGCGCTGCCACCCCCGGCAGCACACCGCAGATGCCGCTCGGCGGCGGGCTCGTCGCCGTCCCGCAGCCGGGCGATGCCCACCTGGAGCGCCGCCTCGGTGTGGCCCGCGGCGGCGGCACGCTCGTACCACCGCAGCGCGACGGCCTCCTCGCCCCGCCCGGCGAACAGGATGCCCAGGTTGAACGCGGCGTCCACGCTCCCGGCCTCGGCGGCCTTGGAGAACCAGGGCTCCGCGCCCGCCGTGTCCCCGCCCTGCAACAGCAGGATGGCGAGCGCGTTGGCCGCCTCCCGGTGCCCCGCGTACGCCGCACGCCGGTACCACTGCTCGGCCTGTGCGGTCCGGCCCTGTTCGACACAGAGGAGCGCGAGGTTGTACGCGCCGTTGTCGTCGCCGGCGTCCATCGCCGCCCGGTACCAGCGCTCGGCGGTCTGCTGCTCCCCGCGCTCGGCGTGCAGCGCGCCCAGGGCGTTGGCCGCGTTGCCGTCCCCGTCCTGGGCGGCCCGCAGCCACCACACGGCGGCACTCTCGGTGTCCCCCGCGTCCCGCAGCAGGAAGCCGAGGGCGCAGGCGGCCCGCGCCTCGCCGTCCTTGGCGGACGTCAGATACCAGCGCCCGGCCTCCCTGAGCTGACCGCGCCTCTCCAGGATCGCCCCGAGGTGCAGCGCGGCCCTCCGGTGCCCGCGCGCGGCGGCCTGGCGGTACCACTGCTCGGCCTCGTCGCCGGCACCGCTGTCATCCCCGATGTCGTCCTCGGGCGCCAGCCGGCGATCGAGCGAACGGGCCAGCCGGTAGGCCGCCTCCCGGTGCCCCCGCTCGGCCGCGGTCCGCATCCACGGTGCGGCGCCCGCGTCCCCCCGGTGCTCCAGCAGGTCGGCGAGCGCGTAGGCGCCCAGCGCGTGCCCCTGCTCGGCGGACTGGCGCAGCCAGTACTCGGCGGCGGGCTCGTCGCCCCGCTCACGGTGGTGGCGCCCCAGTGCGTGCGCGGCCGCGGCGGATCCGGCGACGGCGGCGATCCGCCACCAGCCCGCGGCCTCGTCGGCGTAGCCACGCTGGTGCAGCAGCACGCCGAGGTTGTTTGCGGCGGCACGGTCGCCGGCGGCGGTGGCGGCACGCAGATGCGGCTCGGCTCCGTCGAGGTCGCCGCGGCGCAGCAGCAGGGCGCCGAGGACGCTCATCGCCTCGGCGTCACCGCTCGCCGCAGCGAGGCGATGGCGTGCCTCCTCGGCAGCCTCACCGGTTTCGTCCCGGTCCATGGGCTGCGACAAGTCGCCCGTCGACTCCGAAAAATCGGCAGGCTGCACAAAACGCCCTGTCTCCAACAGAGTTGCCTTGTCCCCCATAACGTCCATCGTCGCACCCCCTGCAACCTGGGTACACCTGGTATACCGCAGCCAGGAAGGTCACTTCAGCGTTTTGTCGACATGCCCACAGAGAGACAAGTCAAACACCGTTCGCCAACTCCCACGGGGCGGCACGGCCGTTGCGCAGGTCGGTACATGCGTTCGCACATCACGAAGGCCCGGATCCTCTAGAGGATCCGGGCCTTCGTTTTCAGTAGCGGGGACAGGATTTGAACCTGCGACCTCTGGGTTATGAGCCCAGCGAGCTACCGAGCTGCTCCACCCCGCGCCGTTGTGTTCCAACCGTATCACGGCGCGAGGTGGGCTCTTGATCAGCCGCTGGGGCTGCTGCTCGGACTCGGACTGCTGCTGGGTTTCGCGCTGCTGCTGGGCTTCGCGCTGCTGCCGCCGCTCTTGTCCGCCGCGGCCTGCGCGTCCTCGGCCCGCTGGAGCGCGTCCTGCAGATCGTCCTGGGCCCGGCCGTAGGCCTCCCAGTCACCCTTCTTCAGTGCCTCCTGGCCGGCGTCGAAGGCCTTCTGGGCGTCGACCAGCGCCTGTTGGACCGTCGGGTTGCTGGATGTCGGCGGCGGAGTGGTGGTCCCCCCGCCGTCGTCCTCCGGTGGCGGGGTGGTCGAACCGTCCGCTCCGAAGACCTTGTCGAGGGCCTCGTCGAGGGTGTCCTCGAAGGCGGTGTTGCCTCCGTAGGTCACCAACACCTTCCGCAGCAGCGGGTACTTGAGCCCACCACCGCGCACGTAGACCGGCTCCACGTAGAGCAGTCCTCCGTCGAGCGGCACCGTCAGGAGATTGCCGTACTCCACGTTGGAATCGCCTCTGTTGAGGAGGCTGATGGTCTCGGCGATGTCCTGTTCGGAGTTGAACTGGCTCTGCACCTGTTTGGGCCCGTTGACCGTGGTGTTGGTCGGCAGTTTCAGGATTCTGATCTTGCCGTAGTCGGTGGTGCCCGCCTCGGCGTCGACCGTCATGAACGCGCTGAGGCTGTCCCGGCCGTTGGGCGTGAACGTCGTCGTGAGCGAGAACGCCTGCGCCGACTGGTCGGGCATCTTCATGCTCAGGTAGTACGGCGGCACCGCGTCGCCCGACTTGTTGGTCGGGTCGTCCGGCACCTGCCACACCTCGCTGCCACTGAGGAAGGTGTCCGCGTCCTCCACGTGGTAGCGCGCCAGCAGTTCACGCTGGACCTTGAACAGGTCCTGCGGGTACCGCAGATGGTCCATGAGGTCGCTGGAGATGTCCTTCTTGGGCTCCACCGTGCCCGGGAACGCCTTCATCCAGGTCTTGAGGACCGGGTCCTTGGTGTCCCACTGGTAGAGCTTGACCTGTCCGGTGTACGCGTCGACGGTCGCCTTCACCGAGTTGCGGATGTAGTTGACCTGGTTCTGCTGGGCCACCACCGCGCGCGAGTTGTTGGTCGCGGTCAGCGAGTCGGCCGTCGTGTCACCGAGGGTCGTACGGGAGGAGTACGGGTAGCCGTTGGTCGTCGTGTACGCGTCGACGATCCACTGGATCTTGCCCTGCACCACCGCCGGGTAGGCGTCGCCGTCGATGGTCAGCCAGGGTGCGACCGCCTCGACGCGCTGCTTGGGCGTGCGGTTGTACAGGATGCGCGAGCCCTCGCCGATCGCTCCCGAGTAGAGGATCTGCGGCTCGTTGAACGCCACCGCGTACGCGGCCCGGTTGACCGGGTTGGAGAGGTTGACCCCGCTCTTGGCCTTGTAGCTGTAGGTCTTCTCACCGTCGTCGTCGGAGTAGTCGATCTCCTTCTGGGGACCGCCGACGATCGAGTACTCGGTGGTCTTCTCGCCGTAGTACACCCGCTGCTGGTACGTCCCGAGGTCGCCCTGCGAGGGCAGGTTGGACTCGGTGAAGACCGGGCGGCCCTCGGAGTCGGCCTCGGTGCCCTTCGCGGCGACGACACCGTATCCGTGGGTGTAGCGGAAGTGGTCGTTGATCCAGTTGTTCTTCGGAATGCCGGCGAGGTTCAGCTCGCGCAGACCGATGACCGTGTCCTGGCCCCCGGCGTTCTTGTCGTCCTTGCCGTAACGGTCGACGTCCAGGTTGGTCGGGAACGCGTAGTAGTTCCGCATCTGCTGGAGCTGCTGGAACGTCGGGGAGACGACGTTGGGGTCCACGACCCGGATGCTCGCCGTGGCGTCGACGTCGTCGCGCAGCTTGGTCTTGTCCGTGGTGGTGGCCTTGCCGGAGTACTCCGTCACCGAGGCGTCGTCGATGCCGTAGGCCGCACGCGTCGCCTTGAGGTTCTTCTCGACGTACGGCGCTTCCTTGGCCTGCTCGTTCGGCTGGACCTGGAACTTCTGGACGATCGCCGGGTAGAGCCCGCCGATGAGGATCGCCGAGAGCACCATCAGGCCGAAGCCGATCACGGGCAGCTGCCAGGTGCGCCGCCACAGGGTGGCGAAGAACAGCAGCGCGCAGATGACGGCGATGCAGAACAGGATCGTCTTGGCCGGCAGATAGGCGTTCGCGTCGACGTACCTGAGGCCGGTCCAGCTGTCGGTCGCCTTGAAGTCGCTGGACTTCACGGCGAGGCCGTACCGGTCGAGCCAGTAGGCGACCGCCTTCAGGGCGACGAAGACACCGAGCAGCACCGAGAGGTGTCCGGTCGCGGCGGCGGTGGCGCGCGCGCCCGGCGAGGTGACCCTGAGGCCGCCGTACAGGTAGTGGGTGAGCGCGGCGGCGATCACCGAGAGGATCGCGGCGGCGAAGCCGAAGCCCAGCAGGAACCGGTACCAGGGCAGGTCGAAGGTGTAGAAGGAGATGTCGAGGTGGAACTGCGGGTCCTTCTGCCCGAACGACACGCCGTTGACCCACATCAGCCAGGTCCGCCACTGGCTGGACGCCGAGGCACCCGCGATCAGGCCCACCAGGGCGGTGATCCCGAGCAGCAGCCACCTCTTGTACGGCGCGATGCCCATCCGGTAGCGGTCGAGGTTCTGCTGCTCCATCGACATGGCGCTCAACGGCGGGCGCAGACGGTGGGCCAGCCAGATGTTGAAGCCGACCGCGAGGGCCATCAGCAGACCGAAGACGAAGAACAACCCGATCTTCGTCCACAGGGTGGTGGTGAACACGGACGAGTAGTTCACCGAGCGGTACCAGAGCCAGTCCGTCCAGAAACCCGCGAACATGGTGAACGCCATGCCGAGTACGGCAAGCACGCCCAGCGTCATGAGCAGGGTCCGGACGCGCCGGGACGGGCGGCCCACTCTCATCCGCGGCCCCGTGGGGCCTCCGCCGCGGTCCGGCATCTGGAAAGCCAAGGTGCGCACCTCGAAGTTCGCTGTCGATCCGTCAGACCCTCGTGTTCGCGGGCCCGGGGTGGCCCCCCGTGATCGCGGGCCCACACCTATGCAACTTACTCACCGTTTACTCGGTTCCCGATTCCGGTGACTAACGAGGCAGGATTGTGACCATGTCCAACACTCCCATGGCGGCGAGCCCGCTCACCCGGGCCGTACTCGAGATCGACGAGTACGTCTCCGGCCTCGGCTGGGACCAGCCAGCCCGTCTCTTCGCCCTCGTAGACACCGCCCGGCTGCGTACCCAGGAACCCGCTCTCGCGAGCCAGCTCGGTCTGGAGGAAGTGCAGGAGTCCTTGGCTCTGACCCCGGTCGAGCAGGACGAGATTCCCGCCGGCAAGCCGCTCGACGAGTTCCTCGGCACCATCGCCTGGCCCGACGCGGTGGTCGGCTGCGCGCTCACCGTGGAGCGCCTGATGCTGCCGCCGTCCGCCGAGACGTCCGTCCCGCAGGGGCTGAGCGAGGCCCGGTTGGCGAAGTGGGTCGCCGAGCACCCGGACCGCCAGGAGGTCCGCATGACGGTCGGGGTCCTGCGCAACGGCACCCGCGACTCGGCCCTTCGCCTGCGCGAGAAGGACTCCCCGACGGAGGTCCTCACGGGCGGCGCGCTGGTCCCGGGCCTCGCGGAGGCACTGTCGGCGACGTTCGAGGACTGAGCCCGGCCGCGGCGGTCGCGGCTCCCGGGTTCGCCGATACGACGACGGGGGCGGCCTTCTGTGCGAAGGGCGCCCCCGGTCGTGTGCACGCGTGCGTGGTCAGCCCTTGGTCGTGCACTTCGGCAGGTCGGACGTCTTGCCCTCACGAAGGTCCTTGAGCGCGCCCAGGGCGTCGTCGATGGTGCTCACCTTGACCAGGGTGAGCCCGCCGGGGGTGTCCTTGGCGGCGGCCGCGCAGTTGTCGGCGGGCGTCAGGAAGTACTGGGCGCCCTTGTCGCGCGCGCCGACCGTCTTCATCTCGATGCCGCCGATCGGGCCGACCTTGCCGTCGTCGTCGATCGTCCCGGTGCCGGCGACGAACTTTCCGCCGGTCAGGCTGCCCGGGGTGAGCTTGTCGTAGATGCCGAGCGCGAACATCAGACCGGCGCTGGGGCCGCCGACGTCGGCGAGCTTGATGTCGATGGTGAACGGGAAGGTGTGGTCGGTCCCGGCGGCGATCCCGACGATGGCCCGCTTCTCGCCGTCGTCGTCGGAGGTCCTCGTCGTGATCGTGACCTTCTCGGTCCTGGTCGCCGTCTTGTTCTTCTTCTCGGCGGCGGCCTGCTCCTTGGCGGGCACGACCGTGAAGACGACCTTCTCGCCGGGCTTGTGCTTCGTCACCAGCTTCGCGACGTCGTCCGGCGCCTTCACCGTCGTACCGTCGACGGCCTTGATCACGTCACCGGCGTGCAGCTTGCCCTCGGCCGGGGAGTCCTTGACGACGGTCGAGACGATCACCCAGGACCGAACCGGGACGTGCAGCTCCTTGAGGGCGGCGACCTTGGCGCTCTCCTGGGACTGGCTGAACTCCTCGGCGTTCTCCTGGGTCGACTGCTCCTCGGTCTTGCCGTCCGGGTAGAGGGTGTCGTGCGGCACGACCTTGCTGTCGTGCGCGAGCCAGCCGTAGACGGCCTCGACGAGACTCATCCTGAAGTCGGCGCTGGTGACCCGGACGGTCGTCATGTTCAGGTGACCGGTCGTCGGATACGTCTTGCGCCCCGCGATCTGGAGCACCGGCTCGCCGCCGTGGTCCCCGAGGGTGTTCACCGTGGGGCCGGGTGACATCTCGGCATACGGCACTTTGATGAGGAATCCCGCGCACAGGAGCGCGATCAGCATCAGGGTGGAGGCGAGCATCGTCGCGGTGCGGCGTGGCATGGCACGACAGTACGGGACGCTCCTGTCGGACCATCGTCAGGGCGCCGCAGCCGGGGGCAGGCTGTCACCGGACGGTCAGGTGCCGGAGTGCGACTTCTCCATGGCGGCACGGAACCGGGCGTATCCGTCGAGCTCGGGGCCGTCGCTGCGCACCCTGCGGGTGCGGTTGGCCCAACTCCCCCAGAGCCCGGCGGCAACCGCTGCCACGAACGGAATCAACAACCAGACGAGCGCCCCCATGCCGACCTCCCGACCCCACTGTGAGCAACCGCGAAAAACTGACAGATCAGCAGATTAACCGTCCGCACTGACAACGCTCACGCCAGGGGTGCGGTTACGCAACCGGAAGGGTGAAGGAAGGGTTCAGCAGGCGCCGACCCATTCCTCCGTACCGTCAGAAAACGTCTGGTGCTTCCAGATCGGCACCTCGTGCTTGAGATCGTCGATCAGTTTCCGGCAGGCCTCGAAGGCCTCCCCCCGATGAGGACAGGAAACGGCGACGACGACGGCGAGATCCCCGACCGCGAGGTCCCCGACCCGGTGCACCGCCGCCAGCGCCCGCACCGGATACTCGGCGACCACCTTCTCGGCGATCCGCCGCATCTCGGCCTCGGCACTGGGGTGGCACGAATAGCCGAGCTGATCGACGTCGGCTCCGCCGTCGTGATTGCGCACGGTCCCCACGAACAGGGCGGTACCCCCGGCGGCTTCGTCCCCGACGGCGCGGAAGACCTCGTCGAGGGAGAGCGGGGTCTCACGGATCGCGATCAGCTTGACGGGATCGTGCCCGGCCTGCTCGCCGGGATGGTCGTTGGTGGGTGCCATACGTCCATCGTGCCGCACACTGCAGAGCACGGGAAATAGCGTGATCACCCGGCACACGCGTGTACGCCTTTGGAGCGTCCTACAGCCGCTCAGCCACTCCCCGCAGCCACTCAGCCCCTCCGCCGCACTCAGCCCCTCCGGCGTTTGAGGAGCGGGGGTCCAGGGGGCGGAGCCCCCTGAAGGACGGGACGGGTAGGGGCGGCGGGGGCGAGAAAACCCGACGCCGCCCCAGCACCAGCTCAGATCCGACGCCGAGCCTTCCGAGCCCGCCGCACGACAGCCGCCGCGCCAAGCAAAGCGACCGTCGCTCCAGCCGCCCCCGCCGCCGTCGCGTCCTTGCGCCCCAGCCGCCGCCCGGCCACCGTGTGCCGCCCGGCGACCTCCTCCAGCAGCTCCGCGAGCACTTCTTCGTTGCTCCACCGGGGCCGCCATCCGGCGTCGTGCAGCCGGCTGCCGCTCACCACCCACGGATACATCGTGTAGGCCAGGTCCCCCGCAGGAGACGGCGTCAGCCCGATCCGGTGCAGCCGAGCCGCCGCTCCCAGAGCCACCGCCGAGGGCAGTTCCATCCGCCGGATCCCGCTGAGCTCCTCGATCTCCTCCTGCTCCAGCCACCCGTCGCAACCGACGGCGAGCTCCCCGTCGACCTTCTCAAGGACGGCGTACTCCAGAGCACTGCACAGGTCCTCGATGTGGCAGAACTGCCAGGCGGGCCGGGACCCGGCGACGACCAGCAGCCGCGGCGACTCGAAGTACCGGGTCAGCGCGGTGTCGGTCCCTCCGCCCACCAGCACGGCGGGCCGTACGACGGTGACGTTGAGTCCGGGGTGCGCCCGTGGCGCCCGCCGCGCGAGCCGCTCGATCTCCAGGAGGTCGCCGACCCCGGTCGCCTCCGCCGTGGCCCGCAGTTCGGCGTCCTCGGACAGCGGCAGCTCGTTGTCGGGGAGGGCCCCGTAGACCATCGCGGAGGTGCACAGCACGACCCGGTGGACGCCGGCGGCCGCCGCGGCGGTCAGGACGGTCTGGGTCCCCCGGACGTTGTACGCCGTACGGGCGGCAGGATCGGTCTCCAGATCGAGATCGAGCGCCAGATGCACCACGACGTCGGCGCCCCGCAGCTTCTCCGCGATGGCCGGGTCACGCACATCGAGGATGTGCCATTGCGCCGCCTCGCACTCGCCGCGCCGCTCGTCCAGCGCGATGACCTGCTTGATCTCCTCCGAGGCGGCGAGCCGCTCGGTGAGCATGGCTCCGACGCCGGACGCGGCACCGGTGACCGCGACGACTGGCCCGCGCGCGGCGGGATTGGTTGACTGGTTTCGCGCTGCGCGAACCTGCGGATCAGGGGAACTCACCGGGCGTCTCCAGCGGTTGTCTTCAGTAGGAACGCGAGTGACGCGTACGTACCAGGTGGCATCCATCCTGCCGCAGGCCGCGAGTCGGCGGAGCACCGAGGCCCGAACCGCCGGCGGTGTCTACGCTGGGTGGTGTTATCGGGCAGCCGCGCCGCCGGAGGCAACCGGTGGCCTTACCAGCCGAGGAATCCCGTGAGTGACACCCCATTCGGATTCGGCCTTCCGCCGGAGGAGCCGGACGACGGCGACGAGGGCAAGAAGAAGGACCAGCAGAGCGGTGGTGGTCAGGGCCCGGCCAACCCGTTCGGTTTTGGCGGGCTGCCCGGCGCCGGAGGCTTTGGCCCTGGTGCCGACAATCCGCTCGCAGCCATGTTCGGTTCGCTGAACCCCACCGACCTGGGCGCCGCCTTCCAGCAGCTGGGCCAGATGCTCTCCTACGAGGGCGGCCCGGTGAACTGGGACATGGCCAAGCAGATCGCCCGCCAGACCGTCTCCCAGGGCACCGCCGACGGCACCAAGGACGCGAGCGTCGGCCCCGCCGAGCGCACCGCGGTCGAGGAGGCCGTCCGGCTCGCCGACCTGTGGCTCGACGACGCGACGTCCCTGCCGTCCGGCGCGGGCTCCGCCGTGGCGTGGTCCCGCGCGGAGTGGGTCGAGGCGACCCTGCCCGCGTGGAAGGAGCTCGTGGACCCGGTGGCCGAGCGGGTCGGCACCGCCATGGGCGATGTCCTGCCGGAGGAGATGCAGGCCATGGCGGGCCCGCTGATCGGCATGATGCGCTCGATGGGCGGTGCCATGTTCGGCACCCAGATCGGACAGGCCGTCGGCGTGCTCGCGGGCGAGGTCGTCGGCTCCACCGACATCGGCCTGCCGCTGAGCCCGGCCGGCAAGGCGGCGCTGCTGCCGGTGAACATCGAGGCGTTCGGCAAGGACCTGGGCGTGCCCAAGGAGGAGGTGCGGCTGTATCTCGCCCTGCGCGAGGCCGCCCACCAGCGCCTGTTCACGCACGTGCCGTGGCTGCGCTCGCACCTGTTCGGCGCGGTCGACGGCTACGCGCGCGGGATCAAGGTCGACACCGCCAAGCTGGAGGACGTGGTCGGCCAGTTCGACCCGCAGAACCCCGAGCAGCTTCAGGACGCCCTCCAGCAGGGCATGTTCCAGCCGGAGGACACCCCGGAGCAGAAGGCGGCCCTGGCCCGTCTGGAGACGGCTCTGGCGCTGGTGGAGGGCTGGGTGGACGCGGTTGTCCACGCGGCCGCGAAGCCGCGCCTGACGTCCGCCGACGCGCTGCGCGAGACCCTGCGCCGCCGTCGCGCCTCGGGCGGGCCGGCCGAGCAGACGTTCGCCACGCTGATCGGTCTGGAACTGCGCCCGCGCCGTCTGCGCGACGCCTCCCGCCTGTGGGCCTCGCTCACGGACGCGCGCGGTGTCGACGGCCGGGACGGCCTGTGGGCCCACCCGGACATGTTGCCGACCGCCTCCGACCTGGACGACCCGGACGGCTTCGTGCACCGCGAGCAGCTGGACTTCTCCGAGCTGGACAAGATGCTCGGCGAGGCCGCGGAGAAGCCCGACCTGAAGAAGAAGGACGACTCCGAGGGCGACGACACCGAGTGAGCCTGCACGACGACGCGGTCCTCGTACTGAAGGGCTACGAGGACCAGGAGGAGCTGCGCCAGGCCTATCTGGATCACTTGTCGGCCCACCCGGACGGCATGTGGAAGGCCTGTCATGCGGGGCACATCACGGCGAGCGCGCTGGTGATCGACCCGTCGCGCGGGCAGGTCCTGCTCACCCTCCACAAGAAGCTGCGCATGTGGCTCCAGATGGGTGGCCACTGCGAGCCTCAGGACGTCTCCGTGGCCGCGGCGGCCTTGCGTGAGGCGACGGAGGAGTCGGGCGTCGCGGGGCTGACCCTGCTGCCCGGCGGCCCGGTCCGGCTGGACCGGCATCCCATCCCTGCGCCCTGCCACTGGCACTTCGACGTCCAGTACGCGGCACTCGCCCCGCACGGCGCCGTGGAGACGATCAGCGACGAGTCGCTCGACGTGCGGTGGTTCGCCTACGACGAGGTGGCGGGTGTCGCCGACGAGTCGGTCGTACGACTGCTGGACGCGACGCGCGCGAGGCTGTGAGCTTCTTCTCTGCTCATGCGTAAGGGGCGCCCGCCCATGGCGGTCGCCCCTTACCTGTGCCGTCCGGCGGTCAGCTGTTGCTGCCGCCGAGAGAGTTGCCTCGCATGCCGAACTGGCCGAGCACCCCGCCGTTGCGCATGCCCTGCGGCGGCAGGAGTTCGCTGGGCTGGACCAGGACGTGGCCCGTGCCGCCGAAGTGCATCTCCCAGCCCTCGCCGGTGGTGCCTCTGCGGCGCCACACGCCGGAGGTGGAGGTGGGCGCCTGGAGCTGGGTGCGCAGGGACGTGGACCAGGCGATGACGGCGTCGGAGTCGACACAGACGTTCTTGTCCGGTCCGACCTCCAGCACCAGCGGCTCGCCCGAGGTCATCAGGACGACCTGCCCGGAGCCGGACAGCTCCAGGTTGTAGGCGCCCGCGGCGGCCACCTCGACGGCGCTGTCCACCGCGACGATGCCGACGCCGAGGGAGCCGTCGAAGGCCAGGACGTAGGAGCTGTCGACGGTGATCCCGCTGCCGACCTCCATGACGTGCAGGTGCTGGGCGAGGTTGGCCAGGTAGACGACGCCGTTGCCCTTGCAGCGCATGAGTTCGAGGCGTTCGCCGGTCATCCGCTCGACGTTGCGCCAGCTGCGGTTGCGGTACTGGCTGTCGAACTCGACCTGGCCCTCGAAGGCCACCATGGCGCCCTGCCGGGCCAGGATCGGGCTGCTGCCCTGGGTGACGTCGGTCTTCAGGAGCTGCGGGTTCTGCAGGGTGTAGCGCCCGGTCGACTCGACCGGGACGTGTGCGAAGAGTGTGCTGTGCATGATGTGCCTGGTGCTCCCCTCAGCCCCGGATCTTGAATCGGTCGCCGGTGTCCTCGCTCGGCTGGACGACGACGAAGCCCTGCCCCTTGAAGCCGATCTGGAAGGCCTCGCCGCTGCCGCGGCCGATGAGGGCGCTCGCCTTGATGGTGCGGCGGGCCTTCATCTCCATCCCGGTCGTCCAGGCGACGAGCGCGTCCGGGTCGACGTAGGTCTCGCGTTCGGCGCAGTCCAGGGCCATCGGGATGCCGCGGCTGACCAGGGCGACCCAGCCGGTGCCCTTGACGACGAGGTTGGTGAGGCCCGAGCCGGACAGCTTGGCGAGTCCCTTGACCGGTTCGATGGCCAGTTCCAGTGAGGCGTCGCAGGCCAGCAGCGTGGCCCCGTTGACCGACAGCGCCTCGCCGTTGAGGTGCAGGACGAGGATGTCGCCGCCGTAGTCGGCCAGGTAGAGGTCTCCGTCGCCGCGCGCCAGCATCAGCCGGCCGCCCTCGCCGGTGACCATCGCCTCCGCCGAACGGCGCAGGCTCGCGGGCGCCCCGTCGAACTGCACATAGCCGTCGTACGCGATCATCGAGCCGGCCTTGGCGATCAGGTCCTGCCCGCTGACCATCGTGACCTTGAGCGTCTTGGAGCTGTGCACACTCATGCGGACGCCGGTCGGGGCGGCGCGGTGCGCACTCAGAGTCTGGGAGTCCATGGCCTCACACCTCGAAGGGCTGTACGACGACGAAGTTGCCGGGGGCGCCGCGGAACTGGAGGTTCACGGCCTCGGTGGTCCGCTGGGCGTACCCGGAGCGACGCAGCCTGAGCGAGGTCGTGGTGACCGCCTGAGCACCGGCGGACCAGGCGATCACGGCGTTGCCGTCGACGTAGGTGGCCGGGCCCACGGGGATGACGACGGGCACGCCGCGTGTCTTGACGACGACCGCTCCGGTGCCCGAGAAGAGCATGCTGAAGAAGCCCCCGCCGGGCAGTCCCTCGCCCTCGATGCGGCGGACCTCTGTCTCCAGGGACTCGTCGAAGGCGAGGACGCCCTGGGCGCTGGTGTAGAGCTGCTCGCCCTGCAGCCGGATCACGAAGACCCGGCTGGCCTCGTCGGCGAGGAACACCTCGCCGTTGCCGGTGCAGCGCATCAGGGACATGCCCTGGCCGGTGAGTGCCCCGGTGAGCTTGCCGAGGAGTCCCGAGCCCTTGTGGGCGAAGTCGACGTCGCCCTGGTAGGCGACCATGCTGCCCTGCTTGGCGAGGATGGGGGTGTCCTTGGTGAGGGTGGCCCGCACCAGGTTCGCGTTCTGCTCGGTCCAGCGGTCACCGACCGGGGCTTCCGCGTACTTCGTCAGGACGACACGGACGTTCGCCTCCGGCGGCACGGGAGCGAGCTGCGTGCCGCCGCCGAAGGGCTGCGCCTGGCCGGGGAAGGCCCCGGGGGCACCGGGAGGCGCGAACTGACCCGCGACGGCACCCGGTGGCGTGAACTGACCCGCGGGCGCCCCGGGAGGTGCGTACTGACCGGGCGGAGGTGTGCCGGGCGGCGTGAACGTCTGCGGGCTCGTCGGCGCGGCGGGCGCGGGCGCGGCGGTCCCGGCGAGCGTCGGCGCGGTGTGGACGGACGGCGCCGGAGCGGGCGGTGCACCGAACGACGGAGCCGGCACGGCGGCCTGCGCGGGCGGGGCGAAGGCCGGCGGTTGGGACTGGGCCGGTACGGCGGGCTGGGGTGCCGACTCCGGCTCCTCCTCGGCGACCTCGCCGCCGAAGTTCTTCAGCAGCGCGTCCAGGCCGCCGTCGAAGCCCTGGCCGACGGCGGCGAACCGCCAGACGTCCTTCAGGTACAGGTCGCCCACCATCACGGCGCGCTCGGTGGAGAACTCACTGCCGTCGAACGGGTACCGGGCCACTTCCTCGCCGCCGGCGACGATACGGAGACACCCGGGGGCGATCTGCGACATCTGGCCGTCGCCGTCGATCGTCGCCGTGAACGAAAGCTTCTGGATCTGCGACGGGATCCGGTCGAGCGTGACCCGGAACGACTCCGTGTCGCCCGCCTGCGCCCCCAGGAGCTGAATGGAGTCCTCAGGAGACTTCGGCTGGTTGAAGAAGATGAAGTACCGGTCGTCCGAGAGCTGCTCGTCGGCGTCGAGCCCGAAGCAGCTGATGTCGAAGGTCAGTCCGGGGCCGGAGATCTGTACGCCCACGTACAGGTCCGTGCCCGCGGTCAGGTCACTGATCTTGGCCTTGTGGCCGCGCTGGAATTCCCTGGCCATGCGTAACGACCGTCCCCCATCCCGAATGCAAGTGCGTCGCGACAGGCTAACGGCAAACTCGGACACCGAGGGAGGTCGGTACAGATCCGGTACAAAAACCTGTTCGAGTCCGCGGTCACTCTCCGCGGGCGCCCGGTGGATGCGGCAACCGGTCCGCGGCGACTACGCCTTCCAGGTAACCCTTGGCCCGTTCGGTGCGCGGATAGGCCTCCAGCAGCCGCCAGAAACGGGGCCCGTGCCCCGGGACGAGCAGATGCGCGAGCTCGTGGACCAGGACGTAGTCGACGACGTACTCCGGCATGCCCTGCAGCCGGTGCGACAGCCGGATGCTTCCCTCGGACGGGGTGCACGAACCCCAGCGCGTGTTCTGGTTGGTGACCCAGCGGACCGTGGTGGGCCGCGCCCGGCCGTCGAAGTACTGGTCCGACAGCCGCCGGGCGCGTTCGAAGAGCTCGGCGTCACCGAGGACCCGTTTGCTCTCCTGGGCTGCCAGCTTGGCGAGCATGACGCTCACCCAGCGCTGCTCCTCGGCCTCGGACATCCGGGCAGGGATGAGCACGACGGTGCGATCGCCCTCGCGGTACGCGGAGACCGTCCGGCGGCGACGGCTGCTCCTGCGTACCTCGATCGCGCTCGCCCCCGAGCCGCTCGGCGGCTGGCTCGTCGTGCTGCGCTGTGGCGTTCCGGCGCTGTGCAGTGGGTCGGCGGGCACGCCCTGACGTTACCCTCTGCACACATGGGAAGTCCCGACTCCGGGACGGTTCGGTGCCGATCGCCCGCCATGCGCTTGATTTGTACGACGAATACCCCCCACCTGTGGACAACTTTCGGCACGCTCGGGCCGCGTCCGGGCATGCTGGCATCGCCGCCGGAACCGCGACCGGGCATCGCCCGGCTCCGGCGGCGTACGGGGACGTTCTACGAGGGCTACGGGGGCCTGTCATGCAAGCAGTGGTTCCGCTCGCGCACACCTTGGTTCCGCGGGTGAAGCCCGCGCTCCGGCGCGGCTGGCGCGATCTCAACACCGTCCAGTTCGGGATGACCCCGGCACACGCGATGACGCTGGGTCCCATGGACACGGCGACGGGCAGCTTCCTCGACCTGCTCAACGGCACGCGCGGTCTCCCGCTGCTGCGGGAGGAGGGACACCGTATGGATCTGCCCGAGGGGCATGTCGACACGCTGGTGGACCGGCTCGCGCGGGCCGGGCTCGTCGACGACGTCAACGGCGGCGGGCCGGCCGCGGACGCCCTGCGCGGGAAGAGGGAGCTCCTCGACAGGCTCGCACCCGATCTGGCGTCCCTCTCCCTGACCACGTCCGAACCGGGTGAGGCGATGGCGCTCCTGGCCGCGCGCCGCTCACTGCGCGTGCAGGTCAGGGGCGCGGGCCGGGTGGGCGTGGTACTGGCCGCCCTGCTCTCGGGTGCCGGGGTCGGGGAGGTCGACGTGCGGGACTGCGGCCGGGTGGAGCCGGGGGACGTGGCCCCGGGCGGACTGCCCGCGGCCTCCGTCGGCGACCGCAGGGACGCGGCCGCCCGCCGGGCGGTCTCGGTGGCGGCTCCAGGCCGCCCACCGCGCCATGGCTCCCGGGCCTCGGCCGGGGCGGACGATCCCGGGTTCGCCCTGGTGATCCTCGCTCCGCGGGACGACGTCGACGTGCACGCCCCCGCCCCGGCCACCGGCGAGCCCCTGGTGCGGTCCGGGACGCCTCATCTGTACGCGGGCGTGGTCGAGGCGACAGGGGTGGTCGGCCCGCTCGTCCTGCCGGGCGAGACGGGCTGCGCGGGCTGTCTGCACGAGACACGGACCGACCGGGACCAGGCCTGGCCCCGGCTGGTCGCCCAGTGGCGTTCGGGCAGCGGGCCCCGTCCGGCGCTTCCCTGTGACCTGGCGCTGGCCACGACGGTCGCCGGGCTGGCGGCCGCCCACGCGCTCGCCTTCCTGGACGGCCGGGTGCCGTCGAGCGCGGGCGCCCGCTGGGAGGTCTCGCTGCCCGGCCTGAACTGGCATCCGCGACCGGTCTGGCCACATCCCGCATGCCCGTGCGGGGCCGCGGAGAAAGGTAAGGGAGAACACACCTCCAAGGAGGAGGATGCGCACGAGACAATGAAGGAGCAAGGGTCGTCGGAGGAGTTGTGCCATAAGGCAACCGCGCCGCGGCCGGCTGGGACCAGGAGGGCGCATGTCTGATCTTCCCCGGAAGGCGGTCACCCGTACCGCCAAGCTCGCCGCGCTCCCGCTCGGCTTCGCCGGGCGCGCCACCTGGGGACTCGGCAAGCGGATCGTGGGCGAGTCCGCGGAGATCGTCGGCCGCGAGCTGCAACAGCGCACCGCTGACCAGCTGTTCAAGGTGCTCGGGGAGCTCAAGGGCGGCGCCATGAAGTTCGGGCAGGCCCTGTCCGTCTTCGAGTCGGCGCTTCCCGAGGAGGTCGCCGGTCCCTACCGCGCGGCCCTGACGAAACTCCAGGAGGCGGCGCCTCCGATGCCGACCCGCACCGTGCACACAGTGCTGGAGGAGCGCCTGGGCGAGGACTGGCAGGAGCTGTTCGCCGAGTTCGACGACAAGCCCTCCGCCGCGGCGTCGATCGGCCAGGTGCACCGGGCCGTATGGCACGACGGGCGCGAGGTGGCGGTCAAGGTCCAGTACCCGGGAGCCGGCGAGGCCCTGCTGTCCGACCTGACCCAACTGGGCCGCTTCGCCCGCCTGTTGGGACCACTCGTCCCCGGCATCGACATCAAGCCCCTGATCGCCGAACTGCGCGACCGGGTCTCGGAGGAGCTCGACTACGGCCTGGAGGCGCAGGCCCAGCAGACTCATGCCGAGGAGTTCGCGGACGATCCGGACGTCGTGGTGCCTGCCGTGGTCCACCAGAGCGACCAGGTCCTGATCACGGAGTGGATCGAGGGCGTCCCCCTGTCGGAGGTGATCTCCGACGGCACTCAGGAGCAGCGCGACCGCGCCGGCCAGCTCCTGGCCCGCTTCCTCTTCTCCGGCCCCGCTCGCACCGGACTTCTGCACGCCGACCCGCACCCCGGCAACTTCCGTCTTCTGCCCGGCGGTCCCGGCGGCGAGGAGGACTGGCGCCTGGGCGTGCTGGACTTCGGCACGGTCGACCGGCTCCCGGGCGGGCTGCCCGCCCCCATCGGCGCCTCCCTGCGCATGACGCTGGACGGCGATGCGGAGGCGGTCTACGACCTCCTGCGCGCGGAGGGCTTCGTGAAGGAGTCCATAGAGCTGGACCCGGACGCCGTCCTCGACTACCTCCTGCCGATCATCGAACCGGCCGAGGTCGACGAGTTCACCTTCAGCCGCGGCTGGATGCGCAGCCAGGCCGCCCGGATCGCGGACCCCCGCTCCCCCGCTCACCAACTGGGCAAGCAACTCAACCTGCCCCCGGCGTACCTGCTGATACACCGGGTGACCCTGAGCACCATCGGTGTGCTGTGCCAGCTGGGCGCGACGGTCCGGCTGCGCGAGGAACTGGAGGAGTGGCTACCGGGGTTCCTGCCGGAGGACGAGCTCGACGGGGAGGTACCGGCCGCGCAGGCGTGACCCTGCTTCGTCAGTTCTCGTGGAAGTACACGGTCCCCGACCGCCACGGACCGTGCTCGGTGACCTCCGACGCGATGACGACGTCCTGGATCTCGACCGGCCCCAGCTCGTCGATGGAGTCCGCCAGCCGCCGCAGCAGCGCCGGCACGCTGTCGCAGCCCGGCCCTTCGGGGTTGGCCTGGGAGAAGTACTGCAGGGACCAGTGCTGTGAGGTGCTCGTCATGGGCAGATCGTAGGGCGGCCTACCACCAGGCCGAGTCCAGCCGCCCCTCGATCGCCCTGAGGTTCTCCCGGGAGCACGCGTCGCAGAAGTACTGGCGGTCGCCGTTCTCCACGGAACAGACCCAGGTGGGCCGTGGGCCCTCGGCAGTGGTGCCGCAGCGGGCGCACACGAGGAGCCCCGGCTGCGCCTCAAAATCGCCGCCGTCACTGTCGCCGGGATGACTCGTCACCCTGGGGACGATAGCGCCGCACCCGGTGGAGTGCCGCACAACGCACCGAGGGGGCCGGTCCGTTCGGACGGACCGGCCCCCTCGCAGAGAGCTACTGCCTCCCGGCCCGGCTGGGTTCTGCTCGATCCGGCTCGGTTCGGGAGGCCACCGCTTCAGGTGTGGTCGGACTACTGCATGACGGCCAGGGCGAGCGCGCGGCGGGCACGCAGCGAGGCGCGCTCGGCACGGCGCTGCATCCGGCGAGCGGTCGCCAGGCGCGATGCCCGGCGTTCCTGCTCGGCCTCATGCAGCCGGTCGTGCATATGCGCACGAGCCAGGGCTTCTGGAATGAGTTGCATCTCTCGGGTCCTGTTCTGACGCGACTCGGTCGCGCCGGTGGTGGTGAAGTCTGGGGTCGCGGAGCCCGCGGGCTCGGTGGTGGACGGCTTCATCGGGGCCTGCTTCTTGGGGTCGTTCGTGAGGGGGCGGTCGATTGTTCCTGTGATGTTCATGCTGTGACCGGGTTCTTGCGCGGACGGCCACGCGGCCGCTTCCGGGCGACGACGACACCCTGGACGAACAGCTCGCCACCCCAGACACCCCAGGGCTCACGCCGCACCTTGGCGCCGGCGAGGCAGGCCTCCATCAGCGGGCAGGTGCGGCAGAGGGACTTGGCGTACTCGACGTCGGCCGGCGACTCGGCGAAGAAGACCTCCGGGTCGTAGGAACGGCAGGGGACGGGTACGCCGAGGTTCTCGATGGCGTCGTCGAGCGCGGTGAGCGCAGTGAGCGGGATCAAGGTGGAGTCCTCCGTGAGACCGGGCGGGGGGAGTGTTTCGGAAGGCGGTACGGACGGGGCGTGCGCTTCGAGTTGCACGGCTGGTTTTCCTCGTCTGGTCGTTCCGGCCCTGTGGGACCGGTTGTCGGCTTGGTACCGGGTTCTTTTCTTGTCCCGAGGCCCCTTCGCTCCGCTCTCCCCGTTCGGGGAAAACAGAAGGGCCGCGGATCCCGGATGGGGTTCCGCGGCCCTGAAGGCGCCGGCCTGAGTCGATCAGGCTGGTTCACTCCAGGGTTCTGGCCCACGGAAGGCCCACATCTGGTGGTGCTGCGTCGTCTGCTTCCGGAGTCCGGCACCGGCCGCCGCAAAGGCATAGGCGTGCGCCTGTGCCACTACTGCTTCCAGTGCCTTCGTCGGTCGCTCATTGCGCTCACGGACGGGAAGGACCGCGAGAGAGACGGAGGAGGACGCCGGACGCACGGCACGAATGCCGGACAGACCGGTGCCCAGGTTGGAAACGCCGAGCATGCATGCGGAGACGACCGAGCGATCGGTCATTTTGGCCGGGCTGATGAAGCTGGTGTTGATGCTGATCACTGGAATCGCCTCCTCTCGGCGTCTCGGGGGGCCACGGCGTGAGCCGCAGTCCGACGGATATGCAAGTAGAGCACGGAATCGGGGCCTTCGAGAAGGCCTCCGTCCCCGTGGACAAGAACCTATGGGGATTGCCGGGGCATGCGCAAACTATTTTTCCGACGAGTTGGAATCAGTCCTCGTCTTCTTCCTCCGAAACGTCCTGGCCTGCGCAGATGGCCAGGACATCGGCTCCGTAGCGGTTGAGCTTGCGGATGCCGACGCCCGGGATCCGCGCCAGCTCGTGGTCGTCGTCGGGGACTCCTTCGGCGATCGCCATCAGGGTCTTGTCGGTGAAGACGCAGAAGGCGGGCTGTCCGCTGCGCTGCGCCTGCACCGCACGCCAGTCGCGCAGCCGCTCGTAGAGCCCCTCGTCCATGTCGGAGGGACAGTCCTCGCACCGCATGAGCTTCATCTCGCCCGCGTCGGTGAGCGTGCGCCCGCAGACCCGGCAGCGCGCCGGGGTGCGCTGGATGCGTCTCGGAGCGGCGCCCACGGGACTCGCGAAGCCGCGCTCGACACCTCCGGGACCGGCCGCGGCGGGCCGTCCCGCGGTGGCCGTGGACCCGGGCCGCAACCCGTCGAGGAAACGGCTGGGGCGGCGGTTGGGGCGGCCTCCGGGCGAGCGGGAGAGCGACCAGGAGACATGGAGGCGCTCTCGGGCGCGGGTGACGCCGACGTAGAGGAGCCGGCGCTCCTCCTCGATCTGCTCGTCGGTCTTCGCGTAGCTGATCGGCATCATGCCCTCGGCGACACCGACCAGGAAGACGGCGTCCCACTCCAGACCCTTGGCGGAGTGCAGGGAGGCGAGGGTGACGCCCTCGACGGTCGGGGCGTGCTGGGCACCGGCCCGCTCGTCGAGTTCGGCCACGAGGTCGTTCAGGGTGGCGCCGGATCGCGCGGCGGCGAAGTCCTGCGCGAGGTTCACCAGGGCGGCCAGCGACTCCCAGCGCTCTCGGACGGCACCGGAGCCGGCCGGGGGCACGCTGGTCCAGCCCTCGCCCGACAGCACGGCACGCACCTGGGAGGGCAGGTCGACGGCATCGTCCAGCCGGGAGTCGTTGGCGCCGAATCGGGCCGCGCCCCGGAGGTTGACGATGGCTCTGCGGACCTCGGGCCGGTCGAAGAACCGCTCGGCGCCGCGCAGCTGGTAGGGGACTCCGGCGTCGGCGAGGGCCTGTTCGTAGGTCTCGGACTGGGAGTTGGTGCGGAACAGAATGGCGATCTCGCTGGCCCGGACGCCCGCGCTCATGAGGTCGCGGATGCGGTGGGCGGCGCCCTCGGCCTCGGCGGGCTCGTCGGTGTATTCGGTGTAGACGGGTTCGGGGCCCGGTCGGCGCTGGGAGATCAGTTCCAGCCGGTGGTCGGCGGCGCGGCCGCGGGCCTGGGCGAGCAGGCCGTTGGCGAGGTGGACAACCTGCGGGGTGGAGCGGTAGTCGCGGACCAGCTTGACGACGGTGGCACCGGGGTGGCGGGTGCGGAAGTCGAGCAGATGGTCGGGAGTTGCACCAGTGAACGAGTAGATCGTCTGGCTGGCGTCTCCCACGACGCACAGGTTGTCGCGGGGTCCGAGCCACAGTTCCAGCAGGCGCTGCTGGAGGGGGCTGACGTCCTGGTACTCGTCGACGACGAAGTGCTGGTACTGGGAACGGACCTGTTCGGCGATGTCGTGCCGGTCCTGGAGGATGGCGACGGTCAGCAGCAGCACGTCCTCGAAGTCGATGACGGCACGGTCCCGCTTGAGGTCTTCGTAGGCGGCGTAGAGCTGGGCGATCTCGGCCGCCGCGCGCGGGGTGTCACGGCCGACCTTCGCAGCTGCGAGGGCGTATTCGGCGGGCACGGTCTGGGTCACCTTGGACCACTCGATCTCGCCTGTGACGTCCCTCAGCTCGCCCCGGTCGAGGCGGATACGGCAGGCGGCGGCCGCGTCGGCGACGAGCTGGATCTTGCGGTCGACGAGCCTTGGCATGGATCCGCCGACGGCTTTCGGCCAGAAGTACTGCAGCTGGCGCAGGGCGGCCGAGTGGAACGTACGTGCCTGGACGCCCGCCGCACCGAGCTGGCGCAGTCGCCCGCGCATCTCCCCGGCCGCGCGGTTGGTGAAGGTGACGGCGAGCACGCTGGAGGGCTGGAGGATTCCGGCCCGCACCCCGTAGGCGATGCGGTGGGTGATGGCCCTGGTCTTTCCGGTGCCGGCGCCCGCCAGCACGCACACCGGCCCGTGCAGGGCGGTGGCCACCTCGCGCTGCTCGGGGTCGAGCCCTTCGAGCACCGCGTCGGCGGAGTCCGGTGTCTGCGGGAAGAGCGTGGAATGCGTTGCTGCTGTCACACGGCCATGCTGCCAGGTCGGTGGAGACGGGTGAGCCGGTTGTCCACAGGGAGGTAGGCGCAGTCGTACTAATGCGGCAGGCGTCAGCGTGCGGGTGCCCCTGGGTGGGGAATGTCGCCCCGGTCGCATACGTTCCCTCTCTGGACGAGCTCTTCCCCGAGCCACCGAAGGAGCGCGCGAGACATGCAGGGCACTGTGACGATGTACAGCACCACCTGGTGCGGTTACTGCCAGCGGCTGAAGAAGCAGATGGACCGCGAGGGCATCGCGTACACCGAGATCAACATCGAGCAGGACCCGGCTTCAGCGGCGTTCGTGGAGAAGGCGAACGGCGGGAACCAGACCGTTCCGACCGTGCTCTTCGCAGACGGTTCGACGCTGACGAACCCGTCGCTGGCGCAGGTGAAGCAGAAGGTCGGCGCGTAGGCGCTGCCGGGTGCGGGCGGTTCCTGAGGCAGCTCAGGGACCGCCTTCTGCTTGCTTGTCCCAGACCACGGTGTAGCGCCACAGCAGTCGGCGCCGACAGCGGCAGCCGGGCAGGAGGCGTCGGGCGGCACGCCGTGCCTCGCCCCAGTGCATGGCCGAGTCCTCGACGGGCATGCCGGCCGGGCCCCGTCTGCCGCCTCTCAACCGCCTGAGGAGCAGGCTCGCGATCAGGCCGCAGCCGCTGAGCACCCAGTCCAGGCGGGTCTTGTTGTGCGCCATGCCGACGATGACCAGGCGCCCGCCCGGAGCCAGCAGCCGGACCAGGCCCCCCACCGCGTCCTCGAAGCGCGCGTGGTGCACCACCGCGACCGCGCTGACGAAGTCGTACTTGCCCTCGGGCAGGGCCGTCCGGTCGAGGTAGTCCGCTTCAATGAACGTGATGTTCGCGGGGGCGGCCGCGCGGGCCTGCCGGATCATCTCCGGTGAGCGGTCCACGCCCGTCACGGACGCGGCCCGGGCCGCCAGCTTGCGGGCCAGCAGCCCGTCCCCGCACCCCACGTCCAGGGCCTCGCCGCACCCTTCGGGCACGGCGCGGAGTACCACCGAGTGGTAGTGGACGTTGTGGTTCCAGTACGGGTCGGGCATGCCGTCCTCTCCGATCAGACGAAGCTCCTCGTCGGCAGCGGCTTTCCGTACCAGAGCTCGATCAGACGGGCCGCGATCGAGATGCCGTACGGCGGAAGGACCTCGCCGGACTCGAAGGCTGCCTGGAGTTCGTCGCGGGAGAACCAGCGGGCCTCGTGGATCTCGTCCCCGTCGACGTCGATGTCCGTCGAGGTGGCGCGGGCCATGAAGCCGAGCATGAGGCTGGAGGGGAACGGCCAGGGCTGGCTGGCGACGTACTCGACGTGACCGACGGTGATGCCGGCCTCCTCGAAGACCTCGCGGCGCACCGTCTGCTCGATGGACTCGCCCGGTTCGACGAAGCCGGCGAGGGTGGAGAAGCGGCCCTCCGGCCAGTGCACCTGACGGCCGAGCAGGATGCGGTCCTCCTCGTCGGTGACGGCCATGATGACGGCCGGGTCGGTGCGCGGGTAGTGCTCGGCGCCGCAGGCCTGGCAGCGGCGGATGTGACCGGCCGCGGCGATGACCGTGCGCTCGCCGCAGCGGGAGCAGAAGCGGTGGGTGCGCTGCCAGTTCTCCAGGCCGACCGCGTGCACCATCAGGCCCGTCTCGCGCGCGGACAGCAGCAGGCCTGCCTCGCGCAGGCCGGCCGGGCGCGCGGACTGGTCGATGCGGCCGGGCAGGGCGTCCTTCTGGAGCGCGAAGTAGCGGACGCCTTCCTCGTCGATGCCGAGGAAGTAGCGGTGTGCCTCGGTGAGCGGGGCTTCGAAGGCCGGGGTCATGACGAGTTCGGTACGGCCGTCCGTCGTCTCGTCGATGAGGACCTGGCCGCCGGAGACCACGAAGCAGCGGGTCGTGGGGTGGCTCCATGCCGCCGCGAGCCAGGCCTCGTCGAGCCGGTGGTGCGCGGCGCGGTCGATGCCGCTCGGAGCGGTGAGCGAGACGGGACGGTCGGCGGTGTGGTCGGTCCAGGTGGTCACGGGTGCTTCCAACTCCCCCGGTACAGCGGATTGGTTCGGCGGGCGGTTCGGCGGGACGTACGGCGGAGGGCGACCGGATCCAGCAGTGGCTTCGCGATGCGGGGCGGTCCGTGTGCTGTGCCCCGCGCGCTGCCGGTCCGGACGGCGCGGGCCGGTCAGGGCGCATGACTCCAGTGCTCGGCGAGATCACCCCACAGGTACGCGGAGGTCTCGACGCCCTTGAGGAGGAGATCGATCTCGACCTTCTCGTTGGGCGCGTGCCAGCCGTCGGAGGGAACGGAGATGCCGAGGAAGAGCACGGGCGCGCGGAGGACTTCCTGGAGGTCGGCGGCAGGGCCCGATCCGCCCTCGCGGGTGAAGCGGACCGGCTTGTCGAAGGCACGGCTCATGGCTCGTACGACCGACTCGAGAGCGGGGTGGTCGAGCGGGGTCAGGCACGGGCGCGTGGCCGCGCCGAAGGTGATCTCCTGCCGGATCCCGGCGGGCACCCGGTCGGCGGCCCAGGCACGAACGGCCTTCTCGACGTGGCTCGGGTCCTGTCCCGCGACCAGCCGGAACGACAGCTTCACCATGGCCGACGACGGGACGACCGTCTTGCTGCCGGGGCCCTGGTAGCCGCCGCCGATACCGTTGACCTCGGCGGTGGGGCGGGCCCAGATCCGCTCCAGGGTGGAGTGCCCGGCCTCGCCGTGGACGGCGTGCGACTTGGCGGTGCGCAGCCACTGCTCCTCGTCGAAGGGCAGTTCGGCGAAGAGTTCCCGCTCACGGTCGGTCAGTTCGACGATGCCGTCGTAGAAGCCGGGGACGGCCACGCGTGCGTGCTCGTCGTGCAGGGCGGCGACGAGGCGGGCGGCGGCCGTGGCCGGGTTGGGGACGGCGCCGCCGAAGGAGCCGGAGTGGATGTCCTGGTCGGGGCCGTACAGCCGGATCTCGCACTCCGCGAGGCCACGCATGCCGGTGCACACGGTAGGGGTGTCCTCGGCCCACATACCGGTGTCGGAAACGATCACAGCGTCGGCGGCGAGCCGCTGCGCACGCTCCTCGACCAGGGCGCGGAAGTGCGGGGAGCCGGACTCCTCCTCGCCCTCGATCAGCAGCTTCAGGTGCACCGCGGGGGCGGTGCGGCCGGTGGCGGCGAGATGGGCGCGGACGCCGAGGGTGTGGAAGAACACCTGGCCCTTGTCGTCGGCCGCCCCGCGCGCGTAGAGCCGGTTCTCGCGGACGACCGGCTCGAAGGGGTCGCTGTCCCAGCCGTCCTCACGGGCGGCGGGCTGTACGTCGTGATGGCCGTAGACGAGGATCGTGGGCGCCGCGGGGTCCTCGGCGGGCCACTCGGCGTAGACGGCGGGCGCGCCCGGGGTCTCCCAGACCTCGGCCGTGGGGAAACCGGTCTCCTTGAGCCTGGCGGCAAGCCAGTCGGCGCTGCGGCGTACATCGGGGCCGTGGTCGGGCTGGGCCGAGACGGACGGGATGCGCAGCCATTCGGCGAGGTCGTCGAGGAATGCTGCGCGGTGCTGCTCGATGTACGTGCGGACGGCGCTGACGGCACTGTCAACGGGATGGCTCATGGTCATGAGCCTATCGGCCCGCACCGACATCCTCGGTGGGCGGTTGCTCACAGTCCGCCTGCGCGGAAGGGTCCGGGTCCTGTGTGAGCAGCCGTTCCAGAGCGGCCCGGTCCGGCAGGTTCTTGGGGCGTACGACTTCGCCGGTGCGGACGTAGAGGAACGTGGCCGTGACCGATTCCACAGGAACGCCCTGCTGCTCGGCCCAGGCGAGCCGGTACAGGGCGAGCTGGAGGGGGTCGGCGGTGCGGGTGCGGCTGGTCTTCCAGTCGACGATCTCGTACGTCGTCGCGTCCCCGTCGGTCTGCCGGTAGACGGCGTCGATACGGCCCCGTACCACGCGGTTCGCGATGGCGAGCTGGAACGGCGTCTCGACGCGGTGGGGGGTGCGGTGGGCGTACTCGGTGCGCTCGAAGGCGTCCTTGAGGTCTTCCAGATCGCGTTCGTCGGCGATCTCGGCGTCGCTGCCCGGCAGGTCGTCCGGCTCCAGCATGGGCAGGGTCAGTGCTTCGAAGCGGGCCTCGACCCAGGCGTGGAACCGGGTGCCCTGACGTGCGGCGGGTTGCGGAGGGCGCGGCATGGGGCGTGCGAGTTCCTGCGCGAGCCCGTCCGGGTCGGCGGCCAGCCGGAGCACCTGCGACGCGGTGAGCGACGCGGGCAACGGCACCTCGGTGACGGATCGCCGCGCGCGCCGGAGTTCCCCGGTGAGGGCATCGAGGTCGCGGTCCCAGGAGGCGATGGTGCGGGCTTCCTCCGGAGTGATGCGGCGGTGCGGGGCACGCGCGTGTGCGGACGCGGAATGCTGCTGCGGGGCGTGTGTACGCGAGGGCGGGCGCTCCGGACCGTGGGCGGGTGGCCCCTGCGACTCATGCTCCTCGGGGTGGCCGCGCGGTCCCTCCGCGGCATCGGCGTGCCCGTGCCCGTCGGTGTCCGGGGCCGTGGCCTGGTGCGGGACGGCCGGCCGGGCCGACGTCCAGGAGTCCCAGTCGGCCGAGTCCTCCGGAACGGGCTCGTCCTCGGGGTCCACGAAATCCTCGGAGTCCACGAGGTCCCCGAAGTCCGGCTCTCCGAAGGCCCGGTCCTCGAAGTCCGGTTCTTCGTCCTCCGGCGGCGGAGGCCAGTCCGGGTCGTCGTACCTGTCAGGGTCGTGGGCGGCCGCAGGGTGGCCGTCGGTGTGGGAGGCGAGGGTCTCCAGGTGGGCCAGGACCGTCTCGGCGGCGGCCCGGCGACGGGCGAGGGAGGTGTCGTCGAGGGGCAGGGGCCAGACCTGGTCCAGGGTCTGCTGGTGGAGCGCCGGGTTCTCCTCGTCCTCGGCGGGCTCGTCGGCCCAGGCCTCGATCTCGCCGTGACCGGCCGCGCAGTGGTCGTACAGGGCCTGGAGGAAGTCGGACGGTCCTCGCGGCTTCTTCTGCGTCGGCCCCCACCAGTGGCCGGAGCCGAGGAGGAGGGAGCGGGGCCGGGTGAAGGTGACGTAGCCGAGGCGGAGTTCCTCGGTGTGCTGGTGGTCCTTCATCGCCTCGTGGAAGTCCTTGATGCCACGCGCGTCCCAGGAGGCGATGTCGGGCAGGGTGTCGGTGTCGCCGCGCAGGGCGTGCGGCAGCACCTTGCCCTGGGAGGTCCACTTCTCGCGGCCCTTGGCGCTCGGGAAGGTGCCGGTGACCAGGCCGGGAACGGCGACGACGTCCCACTCCAGGCCCTTGGACTTGTGCGCGGTGAGCACTTTGACGGTGTTCTCGCCGCCCGGCAGGGCGTTGTCGAGGCCCTTCTCGTACTGGGCGGCCGTGCGCAGGAAGCCGAGGAAGGCGAGCAGGCTCGCCTCGCCGTCGCCCGCGGCGAACGCGGCGGCGACGTCGAGGAAGTTCGACAGGGTCTCGCGGCGGCGGGCCGCCAGCGCGTGCGGGGACGCCGACAGTTCGACCTCCAGGCCGGTGACGGCGAGAACGCGGTGCAGCACGTCCATCAGGGGGTCGGCGAGCGAGCGGCGCAGATCGCGCAGTTCGGCGGCCAGGCGCGCGAACCGCACACGCGCGTCCGGCGAGAAGGGCAGCCCGTCGTCGTCCTCGTCGTCGCTGTAGAGGGGCGTCTCCAGGAAGGTCTCCAGGGCGTCCGCGAGCGATGTCACCTCGGCCGGGTCGACGCCCTCGACGGCCTCGGCGAGTCGGCGGTCGGGGTCGTCGTCACCTCCCACGCGCGCGTAGGACACCAGACGCCGGGCACGGCGTCCGAGGAGTGCGAGGTCGCGCGGGCCGATGCGCCAGCGCGGGCCGGTCAGCAGACGGACCAGGGCGGCGTTGGCCCCGGGGTCCTGGAGGACCTCGCAGACGGCGACCAGGTCGGCTACCTCGGGAAGGTGCAGCAGGCCCGAGAGGCCGACCACCTCCACCGGGACGTCCCGCTCCACCAGGGCGCCCTGGATCTCGGCGAAATCGGTCGCCGTGCGGCACAGGACGGCGATCTCACCCGGCTCCTTCCCGGTGCGTACGAGATGGGCGATCGAGTCCGCGAGCCAGTCGATCTCCTCCGCCTGGGTGGGCAGGAGGGCGCAGCGCACCATGCCGTCGCGTTCGGCGCCGGGAGCGGGGCGAAGGGCCTCCACGCCCGCGTGCATGGCGCGCAGGGGCTCGGCGAGGCCGTTGGCGAGGTCGAGGAGGCGGCCGCCGCTGCGGCGGTTCTCACTGAGCGCCTGCCGGGCGGCCGGCCGGCCGTCGGGGTGGGCGAAGTGCTCGGGGAAGTCGTCGAGGTTGGCGACGGAGGCGCCGCGCCAGCCGTAGATGGCCTGGCAGGGGTCGCCGACGGCGGTGACGGGGTGGCCGGTGCCGTCGCCGAACAGGCCTGCCAGCAGGACGCGCTGGGCGACCGAGGTGTCCTGGTACTCGTCGAGGAGCACGACCCGGAACTCCTCGCGCAGGATGCGGCCCACCTCCGGGATCCCTGCGAGCCGGGCGGACAGTGCGATCTGGTCGCCGAAGTCGAGAAGGTCGCGTTCGCGTTTGGCGGCGCGGTAGCGGACGACCAGCTCGGCGAGTTCACGGCGGGCGGCGGCCGTCTCGGGGACCTTGCGCAGGGCGTCGTTGGTGAGCTTCGCGCCCTGCAGGGCGAGCAGCAGTTCGGCGTCGTACGTCCGCAACGCCTCGGGGCGTACGAGGTGCTCGGCGAGCTCGCCGTCGAGGGTCAGGAGGTCGCTGACCAGGTCGGCGAAGGAGCGGGTCAGGGCCGGGTAGGGGCCGGGAGCCTCGCGCAGCACGCGCGCGGCGAGCTGGTAGCGGGTGGCGTCGGCCAGCAGCCGGGAGGTGGGTTCCAGGCCGATACGCAGGCCGTGATCGGTCAGCAGTCGGCCGGCGAAGGCGTGGTAGGTGGAGATCACGGGCTCGCCCGGCGGGTTGTCCGGGTCGATGACGTCGGGGTCGGTGACGCCCGCCCGGATCAGCGCCTTGCGGACGCGCTCGGCGAGTTCACCGGCGGCCTTGTTGGTGAAGGTGAGGCCGAGGACCTGTTCGGGGGCGACCTGGCCGGTGCCGACCAGCCAGACCACGCGGGCCGCCATCACCGTGGTCTTGCCCGAGCCGGCTCCGGCCACGATCACCTGCGGGGCGGGCGGCGCGATGATGCAGGCCGTCTGCTCCGGGGTGAACGGGATGCCGAGGAGCTCCTTGAGCTGATCGGGATCGGTGATACGGGCGGCCATGTCGGAGAGGCTAGCGGCGCGCACTGACAACCGGTGACGAATCGTCCTGCGATCCAGAAGAAGCGCTGGTCGGCACGCATGGTGCGACCCATCACACCGGCGTGCTCACCTCACTCCACGACATGCCGTCCTTCCGGCCGCGCGCTGCACGACGCCCGGAACGCGCAGTGGGTGCAGTGCTGCCCCGCGTTCGGCGTGAACCGTTCGTCGAGGACCTTGCCGGCCGCCGTGGCGAGCAGATCTCCGACCCACTCCCCCTCCAGCGGTTCCTGCGCCTGCACCTTGGGGAGCGTCTCGCCGCCGTCCCGCTTGGGGGCACCCTGGCGCAGCTGGACGAGTTCGGCCCCGCCCGTCTCCGGTCGTACGCCGCCGAAGGCCTCGTCGACGGCGCCCTCGCGCACCGCGAGCTGGTAGACGGCGAGCTGGGGGTGGCGCTCCACCTCGGCGGAACTCACCGGCTGCTTGCCGGTCTTGAAGTCGACGACGTACGCGCGGCCCTCTCCGTCCGTCTCGACGCGGTCCATCTGGCCGCGGACGCGCACCTCGACGTCGCCCGCCGCGAGGGTGACGTCGAAGTCGTGCTCACTGGCCACCGGGGTGCGTCCGGCGCGGACACCACCGGAGTCGACGTGCCACTTCAGGAACCGTTCGAGCGCCACGCGCGCGTTCTCCTTCTCCTGCGCCGACTTCCAGGGCGCGTCGAAGGCAAGGGCGTTCCACACGGAGTCGAGGCGCTCGATGAGGACATCGAGGTCGGCGGGGGTGTGTCCGGAGGCGACCTCGTCGGCGAGGACGTGCACGACGTTGCCGAAGCCCTGGGCGACGGTGGCGGGTGCGTCGGCCTTGACCTCGCGGCCCAGGAACCACTGGAGGGCACAGGTGTTGGCGAGCTGGTCGAGGGCGCTGCCGGAGAGCACGACGGGCTGGTCGCGGTTGCGCAACGGCACCTTGGACTCGGTCGGCTCGAACATGCCCCACCAGCGGTAGGGGTGGGCCGAGGGGACGAGAGGCCGGCCGTCCTCGTCGGCGAGCGCCGCGAGCCGGGCCAGCCGACGGGCGGCGGCCTCCCTCAGGGTGTCGGAGACACGCGGGTCGACGGTGGTGGCGCGGAGTTCGGCGACCAGCGCGGCGACCGACAGGGGGCGGCGGGGGCGGCCGGTGACGTCCTGGGGTTCGACGCCGAGTTCGGTCAGGAACCGGGAAGGCTGGTCGCCGTCGTCGGCGGGCGCCTTCACCGCGGTGACGACGAGGCGCTCACGCGCGCGCGTGGCGGCGACGTAGAACAGACGGCGCTCCTCGGCGAGAAGTGCCCCTGGAGTCAGTGGTTCGGCCAGCCCGTCACGGCCGATGCGGTCGGCCTCCAGGAGAGAGCCACGCCGGCGCAGGTCCGGCCACAGGCCCTCCTGGACGCCCGCGACGACGACCAGGCGCCACTCCAGGCCCTTGGAACGGTGCGCGGTCATCAGGCGTACGGCGTCGGGTCGTACGGCACGCCGCGTGAGGGTGTCGGCGGCGATGTCCTCGGCGTCGATCTCCTCCAGGAAGTTCAGGGCGCCCCTGCCCCCGGTGCGCTCCTCCGCGCGCGCGGCTGTCGCGAACAGCGCGCACACGGCGTCGAGATCACGGTCCGCGTTGCGCCCCGCCGCACCGCCGCGCCGGGCGGACCGCGCCAGGCGCCCGGGCCACGGCGTGCCCTCCCACAGGTCCCACAGCGCCTCCTCGGCGCTGCCACCGTCTGCCAGGCGCTCACGGGCCTTCTTGAGCAACGCGCCGAGCCGCTGGGCGCCGCGCGCGTACACGGGGTCGTGCACGGCCAGCCGTTCGGGCTCGGCCAGGGCCCGCGCGAGCAGTTCGTCCGAGGGGGGCGGCAGGGCGTTCCCGGCGGCCCGCTCCTCGTCGCGCAGGGCGCGTCCGAGACGGCGCAGGTCGGCGGCGTCCATGCCGGCGAGGGGCGAGGAGAGGAGGGTGAGGGCGGTCTCGGTGTCGAGCCAGGAGGGGGCCGACGACTGCGGCTCGGAATCCGCGGGCTGCGACTCGGAAGCGCTTTGCCCGTCCGACGGCCGCCCCTCACGGGCAGCTTCCTCATCCGAAAGCGGTTCTTCCGGAGCGGCTTCCGGTCGTACCTCTTCGCGACGTACGACACCCCCCGCAGCCTCCGCCGCGGCCACCGCCCGGAGTGCTGTCAGCAGGGGTGCCACCGCCGGCTCGTGCCGCAGCGGCAGGTCGTCGCCGTCGATGTCCAGAGGCACGCCGGCCGCGGTGAGCGCGCGGCGCACCGTGGGGATCGTGCGCGAGCCCGCGCGGACCAGAACGGCCATCTCACCCCACGGGACACCGTCCTCCAGGTGTGCCCTGCGCAGGATGTCCGCGATGTTGTCCAGTTCCGTACCGGGGGTCGGGTAGGTGAAGACCTCGACGCGGCCGCCGTCCCGGACCGGGGCGAGGTCGCGGTGGGCGCGGACCTTCTCCGCGGGCAGCCTGGTCAACGGCATGCGCTGGGTCACCAGCCGGGTCGCGGCCAGCAGTCCGGCCCCGGAGCGGCGGGAGGTGCGCAGGACCTCGACCGGGGCCGTACGGCCGTCCACGCGCGGGAAGGCGTACGGGAAGTCGAGGATGCCGTTCACGTCCGCGCCCCGGAACGCGTAGATCGACTGGTCGGGGTCTCCGAAGGCGACGAGGCTGCGGCCGCCGCCGGCGAGGGCCTGCAGCAGCCGTACCTGGGCCGGGTCGGTGTCCTGGTACTCGTCGACGAACACGGCGTCGTACTGCGCGGCGAGGTGCTCGGCGACCTCGGGGCGGTGGGCGAGGAGCACCGCGCGGTGGACGAGTTCGGCGTAGTCGAGCACTCCCTGGAGGTCGAGGACGTCCAGGTACTCGGCGAGGAAGGCGGCCGCGGCCCGCCAGTCGGGGCGGCCGATGCGACGGGCGAAGGCGTCCAGGGCTCCCGGTCCGAGCCCCAGTTCGCGGCTGCGGGCGAGGACCGCGCGGACCTCGTCGGCGAAGCCGCGGGTGGTCAGGCAGGCGCGCAGTTCGTCCGGCCAGCGCACATGCGCGAGGCCGAGCCGCTCCAGGTCGGGCTGGCCGGCGAGCAGCTCCCGTACCGCAACGTCCTGTTCGGGTCCCGACAGCAGCCGCAGTGGTTCCACGAACAGCTCGCTGTCCTGGTGGGCGCGGACCAGGGCGTAGCAGAACGAGTGGAAGGTGGTCGCCTGAGGGGAGCGCGCCGCTCCTATGCGCAGCGCCATGCGGTCGCGCAGTTCGACGGCCGCCTTGCGACTGAACGTCAGCACGAGCACACGCGCGGGGTCGCCTCCACGGGCGATTCGCGACGCCACGGACTCGACGAGCGTGGTGGTCTTCCCGGTGCCCGGACCTGCGAGAACGAGCAGAGGGCCGCTTCCGTGCTCAACCACGGCACGTTGTGCGGCGTCCAGATCAGGGGGAGCCACACGGGCCGGCTGGGTACGCACCAGTCGGTAAGCGCCACGGGTCCCCTGCCGCACCTGGGAGTGCGACAGACGCCTGGTGGAGGAAGAGGAGCTCACGTGGTTCGCCGGTCCTGGTGGGTGTGCTGTTGGGCGGCCCGCCGCGCGTGGAGGGCGGTGGACGGGGGATGAGGGGGACGAGTGCAGCCGACGCTACGCCGACACCGAGTGCGGAAGCAGGGCTTCCCCTTCTTCCCGGGCGGCCCACGCGGCCCACACGGCGCTCCCGACACGTACGTCTCTCACCCCACGAACGTACGGCATGCCACGGATGTGCCCCGTGTCCCTCGTACGGGCCTCAGAGTGCCCCTGGGCCCGCGCTATGGCCGAAGCTGTCAGGTGTGACCCTCCGCCGGACCTCCGCCGTCCCAGCGCGCCCGTCTCATGTCGAGGCGCGGGAGATGGCTCGCGGCGGCCCTGCTCGCCTCCTTCAGGGGCGTGCCCTCGGCGCGATAGTGGCCGAGAGCACGCAGTTCGTGCCCGGGGAGCAGGACGCCGTCCGAGCGGACGACACGCCACCAGGGGACGGCTCCGCCGTACAGGGCCATCGCCCGGCCGACCTGGCGGGGGCCGCCCTCCTCCAGCCACTCGGCGACGTCGCCGTACGTCATGACGCGCCCGGGCGGAATGCGTTCGGCCACGTCGAGGACCCGCTCGGCGTACTCCGGCAGCGTGTCCGCGTACTCCGGGTGGGCGTCCTGAGGAAGGCTCTGCTCGCTCATCCGACCCATCCTGCCCCACCCCACCGACAATGTGACGGGCTCGCGACCGTGCGTATTCCTCGCCGAGGGACGGCGCTTCGGGCAGACTGTGCGCCCCCGCATGTGCACCCTGACACCCCCGCGTGTCGGTGGGGCATGCCACCATCGTGCGGGCGGTGACTGGTGATACGAGATCAAGAAGAGACGATGAAGCCACAGGGTGTGCACCCGGAGGGCGCCGAGAGCACCTCTGACGCCTCGTCGCGTCCTGACGCCGCCGACGCCGACACCGACGAGGTACGCAGCGACGCCGAAGAGGTGCCCGTCGACGAGGTCGAGGGCGACGAGCCGCTGCTCCCCGCGCGCGTGCACCGGCCGTCCGACCTGATGCGGCTGCTGGTCGGCGTGCTGGCCGTTGTCATCCTGCTCGCGATCGCCGCGTTCGCGCACGGCACCACCTCCGGGCTCGAACAGGACATCAACAAGGGCACCGGTCAGGCACCCGACCTGCTCATCAAGATCGCCGGGCTGGCCTCCAGCATCGCGATCCTCCTGGTGCCGGTCGCGTTCGCGATCGAACGGCTGATCAAGCGCGACGGACTGCGGATCGCCGACGGCGTGCTCGCCGCGGTCCTCGCCCACGGTGTGACCCTCGCCACCGACCTGTGGGTCGCCAAGGGCGCCCCGGGCTCGATCCAGGAGGCGCTCACCCAGCCCTCCCCCGGCGACGTCCACGCCCTCACCGACCCCGTGCACGGCTATCTGGCGCCCGTCATCGCCTACATGACCGCCGTCGGCATGTCCCGCAGGCCGCGCTGGCGTGCGGTGCTGTGGATCGTGCTGACGCTCGACGCGTTCTCGATGCTGGTCACCGGCTACACCACACCGTTCTCGATCATCCTGACGGTGCTGATCGGCTGGACGGTCGCCTACGGCACGCTGTACGCGGTCGGCTCACCCAATGTCCGGCCCACCGGGCAGACGCTCATGGCGGGCCTCAGGACCGTCGGCTTCCACCCGGTCAGCGCGGCCCGCGAGGAGGCCTCGGAGACCGCGGAGAACAGCGACCGCGGCCGGCGCTACTTCGTCACCCTGGAGGACGGCCCGCCGCTGGACGTGACGGTGGTCGACCGGGAACAGCAGGCTCAGGGCTTCTTCTACCGGGTGTGGCGCAACCTCACACTGCGCGGCTTCGCGACCCGCAGCAGCCTCCAGTCGCTGCGTCAGGCGCTGGAGCAGGAAGCGCTGCTCGCCTACGCGGCCATCGCGGCCGGTGCCAACGCGCCCAAGCTGATCGCCACCTCCGAGCTCGGCCCCGACGCCGTGATACTCGTCTACGAGCACACCGGCGGGCGCACGCTCGAATCGCTGCCCGAGGACGAGATCACCGACGAACTGCTGCGCAACACCTGGCGTCAGGTGCAGTCGCTCCAGTCGCGGCGCATCGCGCATCGCAGGCTCGCGGGTGACGCGGTCCTGGTGGATCGTTCCGGCGCGGTCATCCTCACCGATCTGCGCGGCGGCGAGATCGCCGCCAGCACGCTGCTGCTGCGCATGGACGTCGCTCAACTGGTGACGACCCTGGGGCTGCTGGTGGGCGCGGAGCGCGCGGTGGCATCGGCGGTCGGTGTCCTCGGCCCCGACGCCGTCGCCGACTGTCTGCCGATGCTCCAGCCCATCGCGCTGACGCGCTCCACGCGCGCGACACTGCGCAGACTCGGCCGGGAGCGGGCCCAGCGCGAGCGCGAGGCGGTCCTGGAGGCGTCCCGGCAGGCCAAGCAGGCTCATCTGGACGGGGCGCCGGACGACACCAGACCGGTCCTGGACAAGCCCGACAAGAAGGCCGTACGCGCGGAGGCACGGGCCGAGAAGCGAGCCATCGACGACGCTCTGGAAGAGGCGCGCGAGGAGGATCTGCTGACGCAGATCCGCCACGAGGTGCTGTTGATCAGGCCGCAGGCACCGGTCGAGCCGGCCCGTCTGGAACGGGTCAAGCCGCGCACGCTGATCAGCCTGATCGCGGGCGCCATCGGCGCGTACTTCCTGCTGACGCAGCTCACCCACATCGAGTTCGGGCCGCTCATCGAGAACGCCGAGTGGGGCTGGGTCGCCGCGGCCGTGCTGTTCTCGGCGGCCAGCTACTTCGCCGCGGCCATGTCCCTGTTGGGCTTCGTGCCCGAGCGGGTGGGGTTCCTGCGGGCGGTCGGGGCCCAGGTCGCCGGGTCCTTCGTGAAGATCGTCGCACCGGCCGCGGTGGGCGGCGTGGCGCTCAACACGCGCTTCCTGCAGCGCCAGGGGGTGCGGCCGGGGCTCGCGGTGGCGAGCGTCGGGGCCTCGCAGTTGTTCGGTCTCGGCTGCCACATCCTGATGCTGCTGTCCTTCGGCTATCTGACCGGTACCGAGAAGACGCCGTCGCTGTCGCCGTCCCGGACGGTCATCGCGGGTCTGCTGACGGTGGCGGTGCTGGTGCTGGTGGTCACCTCGGTGCCGTTCCTCAGGAAATTCGTCGTCACGCGCGTGAGGTCGCTCTTCGCGGGAGTCGTGCCGCGCATGCTGGACGTGCTCCAGCGGCCGCAGAAGCTCATCACCGGCATCGGCGGCATGCTGCTGCTGACGGCCTGCTTCGTGATGTGCCTGGACGCCTCGATCCGTGCCTTCGGCCAGGAGGGCGCGTCGCTCAGCATCGCCAGCGTCGCCGTCGTCTTCCTCGCCGGCAACGCGCTGGGCTCGGCGGCCCCGACACCGGGCGGCGTGGGGGCCGTGGAGGCCACCCTGACGGTGGGCCTGATCGCCGTGGGCCTGCCCAAGGAGGTCGCCGCCCCGGCCGTCCTGCTGTACCGGCTCCTGACGCTGTGGCTGCCCGTGCTGCCGGGCTGGCTGGCCTTCAACCACCTGTCCCGCAAGGGCGCGCTGTAGCCGCTGCCGCCCCGCGCACGACGGCTCGTTCCACGACGTACCCTGCGTACCTCGTACGCCTCGCGCCCCGAGCGTGCCCGCGCGCGCGACCGCAGGATGGGACCATGCCGAACCCCCCGCGTGTGCGCGCCGCCGCCCTGACCGCCACCGCACTGCTGCTCTCCTCCGCACTCGCAGGCTGCGGCGACGGCTCCCACGACGAGGCCCTGTCGGCCCAGAAGCTGAGCTGGAAGGACTGCCCGGCCCCGTCCCCGGCCGAGGGCGGCGGAGACGCGCCCTCGCCGCTGGCCGGCGGCGACGAATGGCAGTGCGCCACTCTCAAGGCCCCTCTCGACTGGGCGAAGCCCAAGGGCGACACGATCGGCCTCGCACTGATCCGGGCGAAGGCCAGTGGCCCCGAGAACAAGCGGATCGGCTCGCTCGTCTTCAACTTCGGCGGCCCCGGCGGCTCGGGCGTCACCACCCTGCCCGCCTTCGGCACGGACTACGCGACCCTGCGCACCCGCTACGACCTGGTGAGCTTCGATCCCCGCGGAGTGGGCCGCAGCGCCCCGGTGGAATGCCTGAACGACCTCCAGCTCGACGTGTACTTCGAGCAGGACGGGACCCCCGACGACGCGGCCGAGCGGACCGCCCTCCTGGACAACACCAAGGAGTTCAACGCGGCCTGCGAGGAGAACTCCAAGGCGACGCTGCCGCACGTGCGCACCACCGACGCGGCCCGCGACATGGACCTGATGCGTCAGGTCCTCGGCGACGACAGGCTGCACTACTTCGGCATCTCCTACGGCACCGAACTCGGCGGCGTCTACGCCCATCTGTTCCCGAAGAAGGTGGGGCGCGCGGTCTTCGACGGAGTCGTCGACCCGACGCAGAACAGTGAGCAGGGTTCGCTGGGACAGGCCGAGGGCTTCCAGCTCGCGCTCGACAACTTCGCCGAGGACTGCACCTCCAAGACCGAGGACTGCCCCGTCGGCGACACCGCACAGGACGTCAAGACCCGTATCGCCAGGCTGCTCGCGGACCTCGACAAGAAGCCGATCCCCGGTATCGGGGCGCGCCTGCTGACCCAGACCGCCGCGACCAACGGCATCGCGCAGTCGCTGTACTCGAAGGACTTCTGGGAGTACCTCGTCGAGGGTCTGGAGCAGGCGTACGCCGGCGACGGCAGGATCCTGATGCTGCTGTCGGACTCGATGAACGGGCGCGCCGACAACGGCGAGTACAGCAACATCACCGCGGCCAACATCTCCATCAACTGCGCCGACGACAAGCCCCGGTACAGCGCCGCCGACGTCGAGCGGAAGCTGCCCGCGTTCCGGGCCGCGTCCCCTCTCTTCGGCGACTTCCTGGCCTGGTCCATGGTGAGTTGCACCGGCTGGGCCGTGGCGGGTGCCGCCGACCATCCCGACGTGAGCGCCACCGGTTCCGCGCCGATCCTCGTCGTGGGCAACACCGGAGACCCGGCCACCCCGTACGAGGGCGCCCGGAAGATGGTGGAGGCGCTCGGTGCAGGCGTAGGGGTCGAGCTGACGTACAAGGGGCAGGGGCACGGGGCCTACGACAGCAAGAACAAGTGTGTCCAGGAGGCGGTCAACGGCTATCTCCTGACCGGGAAAGTACCGAAGGCGGGGACGGTCTGCACGTAGAACATCATCCAGGAAACCTGGAAAGTCGCTGGTCAGAAGGTTATCCACAGGGCCCGGCGAGCGATTCGTGATCGGCCTACCATGGCCGGACCGACGTTCGCGGATCGGCGCGGACGGCTTGGGACGGGGGCTGTCATGGGGCGTTTCGTACGGGGGGTGGCTGCGGCTGCCGCAGCCGCTCTGCTGGCGGCGGGGTGCAGCGGCGGTTCGTCCGGCGGGGGTGCGGTGCACGAGCCGTCCGGCAGCGCACGGCCCACGGCCACGGACGCGAAGGCGCTGCCCGCCGCACTGACCTCGCAGAAGCTCGGCTGGGGACGGTGCGAGGCCACCGCGGCTTCCACCGCGCCCGGCAACGACTGGCAGTGCGCGACACTGAGGGTGCCCCTGGACTGGTCGAAGCCGGACGGGGTGACGATCGCCCTCGCGCTGATCCGCAGCAGGGCCCGCGGCGGCGAGCGCATCGGTTCGCTCCTGTTCAACTTCGGCGGCCCCGGCCTGACGGGGGTGGGCACGATGCCGGGGTACGCGGCCACCGCCTCCCTCCTGCGCGAGCGGTACGACCTGGTGAGCTGGGACCCGCGCGGGGTCGGCGCCAGCGAGGGGGTCCGCTGCCGCGGTGACAAGGAGATCCAGGCCGCCGAGGCGGTGGACCCCACTCCGGACACCCCGGCCGAGGAGCAGGCGTACCTCCAGGACGCCGCCGGCTTCGCCCAGGGCTGCGCGAAGGACGCGGGCAGGTTGCTGGGACACGTCTCGACCACCGACACCGCGCGGGACATGGACCTGATGCGCCAGATCCTCGGCGACGCCCGGATGCACTACTTCGGTATCTCGTACGGCACCCAGCTCGGCGGCGTCTACGCCCACCTGTTCCCGGAGAAGGTCGGGCGACTGGTGCTCGACGCGGCCGTCGACCCGAGCGCCGACTTGGTGGGCCACCGGAAGAACCAGGCCCGGGGCTTCCAGCGCGCGCTCGACAACTACCTCGCGTCCACCGGCCAGGACCGCGAGCAGGGCACCCGTAAGATCGCGGCCCTGCTGGACCGGATCGACGCCGACCCGCTGAACACGTTCTCCGGGCGGAAGCTGACGCAGGTGCTCGCGTTCACCGGCATCGTCCTGCCGCTGTACGGCCAGGACAGCTGGCCCTCACTGACCAGCGCCCTGCAGACGGCCGAGCAGGGGGACGGCTCCGAACTCCTGGCGCTCGCCGACGACTACAACGACCGTGACGCCTCGGGGCACTACGGCACGCTCTCCCACTCGCAACGGGTCATATCGTGCTTGGACGACAAGCAGCGGCCCACGCTCGCGGAGGCGAAGAAGCTGCTGCCCGAGTTCGAGAGGATCTCGCCCGTGTTCGGCCCCTTCCTCGGCTGGGACGCGGCCGGCTGGTGCCACGACTGGCCGGTGGCCGGACAGTCCGAGACGCCGGAGGTGAGCGCGCCCGGTGCGGCACCGGTGCTGGTGGTCGGCACCACGGGCGACCCGGCGACGCCGTACGAAGGTGCCAGGAGGATGGCGGACGAGCTGGGCAAGGGAGTGGGCGTGGAGCTCACCTGGAAGGGGCAGGGACACACGGCGTACGGCAACGGGAGCGACTGTGTGGACGCCACGGTGAACGCGTATCTGCTGAAGGGCACGGTGCCGAAGGACGGCAAGGTCTGCGCCTCGTAGCCGCGGGGTGCGCGGTCGGGGCAGCGGAAAGGGGCCCGGCACCCGTGGTGCCGAGCCCCTCCCGGGAAGGCGTGGGCCTAGTAGACGGGCTTGTCCGGCTCGATCTGGTGGACCCAGCCGATCACGCCGCCGCCGACATGGACCGCGTCGGAGAAGCCCGCGGACTTCAGGACCGCGAGGACTTCCGCACTGCGGACACCCGTCTTGCAGTGCAAGACGATCTTCTTGTCCTGCGGGAGGCCCTCGAGTGCGGTGCCCATGAGGAACTCGTTCTTGGGGATCAGCTTGGCGCCCGGGATGGAGACGATCTCGTACTCGTTGATCTCACGGACGTCGATGATCTCGATGTTCTCGCCGTCGTCGATCCACTCCTTGAGCTGCTTGGGAGTGATCGTCGAGCCGGCGGCCGCCTCCTGGGCCTCCTCGGAGACGACGCCGCAGAAGGCCTCGTAGTCGATGAGCTCGGTGACGGTCGGGTTCTCGCCGCAGACCGCGCAGTCCGGGTCCTTGCGGACCTTGACCTGGCGGTACTGCATCTCCAGGGCGTCGTAGATCATCAGTCGGCCGACGAGCGGCTCGCCGATGCCCGCGAGGAGCTTGATGGCCTCGTTGACCTGGATGGAGCCGATGGACGCGCACAGCACGCCCAGTACGCCGCCCTCGGCGCAGGAAGGCACCATGCCGGGGGGCGGGGGCTCCGGGTAGAGGCAGCGGTAGCAGGGCCCGTGCTCGGACCAGAAGACGGATGCCTGGCCGTCGAAGCGGTAGATCGAGCCCCAGACGTACGGCTTGTTGAGCAGCACGCACGCGTCGTTGACCAGGTAGCGGGTCGCGAAGTTGTCGGTGCCGTCGACGATCAGGTCGTACTGGCTGAAGATGTCCATCACGTTCTCGGCCTCGAGCCGCTCTTCGTGAAGGACCACGTTCACGTACGGGTTGATGCCCAGTACGGAATCGCGGGCGGAGGCGGCCTTGGAACGGCCGATGTCCGCCTGGCTGTGGATGATCTGGCGCTGGAGGTTGGACTCGTCGACCTCGTCGAACTCCACGATGCCGAGCGTGCCCACGCCCGCCGCGGCCAGGTACATCAGCGCCGGCGAGCCCAGGCCGCCGGCGCCCACACAGAGCACCTTGGCGTTCTTCAGCCGCTTCTGCCCGTCCATCCCGACGTCGGGGATGATCAGGTGGCGGGAGTACCTGCGGACCTCGTCTACGGTGAGCTCGGCGGCCGGCTCGACCAGGGGTGGCAGCGACACGGGGACTCCGTTGGTCGGTCAATCACTACAGTTGTTCTCCCCGTAACACTGCCATGGGCTTCTTCATTCCGAGACACCCGTTCCGATCCGCGAGACGATGTCGTCCCAGTAGCCGGGCATGGTCTCCCAGGGGTCGACGCGGCCGCGGTGCTCGGTGCGGTCGGTGAACCAGATCGTGGAGGCGCCCTGCCAGCGGGCGATGCGCAGAGCCTCGTCGAGGTGCGGGCCGGGCAGTCCGTGGACGAGGTGGCAGAAGCGGTCGGGCGGGTAGTCGGCGGTCCACTCGGCCACCTGCGACCAGCGGTAGTCGCTCCAGGAGCCGGAGAAGGTCACCAACTGGTCCGCGTTCTCCGCGTATCCCGGGTACGGATGGGTGCCGTGGCCGAGGACGATATGGGCGTCGTCACGGATCGCGCGGAGGGTCGTGACGGTTCGGCGGACCTCGGGGAGCGCGGCGCGTTCGGTCGGGCAGCGGTCCAGGAGGAAGCCGTCGACCTGGTACCAGTCGAGGTAGCGGTGCGCCTCGGAGATCAGCTCGCCGAAGGTTCGGGCGCCGTAGGTGGTGTCGAGGTGGCCGAGGACGCGGACGCCCGCGTTGCGCAGCCGGCCGGCCGCTTCGAGGCAGTGCGGGTCGGGGCGGGCGCCGGGGCCGTCGGCGACGTTGAGGACACTCCAGTGCAGGGGGGTGCCCGGACGGGTGAGTTCGGCCCATTCGGCCGGTGCGACCAGAGGGTGGGCGAAACCGGGGACCCCGAGGCCGGTGCGCAGTTCGGTGCTCGACGTGCTTGTCTTCGTGCTGGTCAGATGCGGCATGCCGCCTCCATCCAGATGTCGGCGAGGGACTCTTCCAGGTTGATCCGGGGGCGCCAGCCGAGCCGGTCGCGAGCGGTACGCACGTCGGCCTGCTGCCAGCTGCCGCAGCCGTCGGGATACGGGTACGCGGCCGGCGCCACATGGTCCGGTTCGGAGCGGGGGTGGCCGATGGACGCCCTCAGCGGGCCGGGCGGGCCGTCGAGTTCGTGGAGGGCGCCGCCGTATCCGGCGACCCGGGCCAGGACGCCGGCGGCGTCGCGGAGGCGGACGGCACGGCCCGAGCCGATGTTGATGACGCCCTGGGCGGCGGAGAGCGAGGCCGCGTGCACGGCGCGGGCCACGTCACGGACGTCGATGAAGTCGCGCTGGGCGCCCAGGCCGGCGAGCTTCAGTTCGCCGTCGCCGGACTGCATGGCGCGGCGCATGGCCTCGGCGAGACGGCCGAGCGGGGAGCCCGCGGGAGTGCCGGGGCCGGCCGGCGAGAAGACGCGCAGGACGACCGCGTCCAGGCCGGAGCCCAGAACCAGTTCGGTGGCGGCGAGTTTGCTGACGCCGTACGGGCCGCCGGGGCGGGGGACGGCGTCCTCGGCCGTGGAGGAGCCGGGCTGGCTGGGGCCGTACTCCGCGCCGCAGCCGATCTGCACCAGGCGGGCGCCGCAGCCGCTGCGGCGCAGGGCCTCGCAGACGGTGGCGACGGCGACCGTGTTGTGGCGGGTGAGTTCGCGGGCGCCGCCGCGGGTGGCGCCCGCGCAGTTGACGACGACACCTGGATGGACCGCGTCGAGGAACCGGGTGAGGGCTCCGGGGCTGCCGGACGCGAGGTCGAAGCGGACGTCCGCGTCGTCGCCGCGGCCGAGGGCGGTGAGCTGGACGGCGGGGTCGGCGAGCAGACGGTCGGCGACGAATCGGCCGAGGTAGCCGTTGGCTCCGATCAGCAGAACTCTCATCGGGCTGCTCCCGGGGCCTTGCGGGCGGGTCGGGAGGTGGTCATTGCGGGTTCTCCTTCGGGAGGGGCGTGCGAGTCGCCTCCGGCGGTGGGCCGGGGTGCCTGCGGCGGCCGGTGCGGGATGGAGCGGGGAGCGAGCGGATCGCCCATGGCGGGTGGGCCGTTGCGCCCATGCGCCCACGACGGGGCGGGGCTTCGCGGCCGACGGAAGGGTCAGCGGCTGGGCGCACTGCGGCAGGTGGCCGCGCCTACGGCGGGTGTGTGGGACAGGGGCGGGTCAGCACGGGGCCTCCACCCGGGCGGGTGCGTGGGCCGAAGCCCGCGTCAGCTTGCGGATCGCGTGGACCAGCAGTGCCAGGGCGCCGATCCCGCAGGAAAGGGTCTGGACGCCGCCCGGGCCCCAGAGGTCCACGAGGGCGTCCACGGGGGTGGCCAGGAAGGCGCAGCCCGGCAGGCGGGACGCGAAGGTCGTGGCCAGGGCGGTCGCCTGGGCTGTCGTGGCGGCGACGAGGACCACTGTGGGGGCGTGGGTGAAGCCGTGCGCGGTGAGGAGACGGGCGAGGAAGAGGAGGGCGCCCAGGGTGATGGTCTGCGTGTAGGGGGCGGGCTCGTCCAGGACCGTGCCGGACAGGGCCAGGAGAGCCGTCAGGGCGCACAGGTACAGGGCGAAGGCGCCGAGCAGCAGGGGACGTACGGAGGCGGCGAAGTCCTCCAGTCCGCGGCTGGCGGTGAGTTTGCGGCGGGCCCGGGCCGTGAGGAGGTGGGCGGACCAGGCCGCCGGGGCGCAGGACAGGGTCAGGGCGAGGAGGGGGGCCGTGGCCACGGGCCAGGGGGCGTCGGCGGCACCGGTGGGCAGGACGTCGGGACCGCCGGTCACGGCCGCTGCGAGCAGGCCGTCGCCGAGGGCGGCGTAGGCGAGGAGCCAGTACGTCCAGGTGGAGGGGCCGGTCGTGGGGGCGCGGTCGGGGGTGCGGAGGGGGCCTCGGGACAGGGCCGCGCGGACGGCCAGGGAGACGGCCAGGGCACCCACCAGGGCGGCGACCAGGCGGGACTGGCCGTCGGTGAGACGGATGCCGGCCACCGTGGCGGCGCACAGGGCGCCGGGAAGGAGGGTGAGCAGGGCCCAGTCGGCACGGGCCCGGGGGGCCTTGTCCGCTGTGGGCGGCGGGGGTGTGTCGCCGGTCCTCGGGACGCGGGCGTACATCTCCTCGGCCAGCGAGAAGACGTCCCGGTGGCGGAAGCGGACGGCGGTGCGGTCGGTGACGCCGTGGGCCTCCAGGCCTGCCGCGATCTCCAGGGGGTCGACGGCCCGTTCGCACAGGTCGCGATGACGGTGCATCAGAGCCTTCACCGGGTCCGCGGCGGAACGCCGGGCGGGGCCGGGAGTGGGCTTGCGGCCGGTGGAGATCTCGGCGGCGCGGCGGGTGGGTGCCGAGAGAGAGGGCTCACTGGTGTGCGCTTCTGCGCCCCCGGAAGGTTCGGTGCCGTTGGTGCCTGCGGAAGCTTCCGCAGATTCCGTGACGTGGGTGCCTGCGGAAGCTTCCGCTGTTCGCGGTTCCGACGCCTCCCGGGTCTCCGGGGCCTCCGGCGCCTTCGGTGCCCCGACGCCGGACGCTTCTTCGCCCGGATCATGGCCACCGGGCCCTCGCCCGTCCGGTACGGGCGGCTCCCCCGTGCGCCGCTCCTCCGGGTCCGTATGACGGGCCCCGGGGCTGCCGGGGGCGCCGGGCCGGTCGAGTCCCAGGTCGCTCATCCGGGGGTTCCTTCCGTGGCCGCGAGGGGCGGCGTCGCGCGGACCGGGGGTCCCGCGGCCCAGCCGGGGCCGCCGCGGGCCACGACGCGTGTGCTGCGCTCGGTCCAGCGGCCGGGGACGTGGGCCTCGGCGGGTGCGGCGAACGGCAGGGGTTCGCCGGTGCGGTCCAGGACGACCCGGCGGACCGGGGTGCACGAGACGATCTCCAGGTAAATGCTGTGAAATGCCGTGATGTTCTGTTCCACGGTGAACAGTTCGAGTGCGCGGGCGCGCGCGGCGGCTCCCAGGCGCTGACGGCGCTCGGGGTCGCGCAGCAGCGTGACGCACGCCTCCGCGAGCGCCTTCGGGTTGCGCGGCGGGACGACGAGCCCCGTGCCGCCGATGACCTCCACGACCGCGCCGACGTCGGTGGACACGGTGGCCCGGCCGCAGAACATGGCCTCGACGAGGCTGATCGGGAAGCCCTCGACGACGCTGGACAGGACGGTGACGGCGCCCGAGGCGTACGCGTCGGCGAGGGTGGGCACCTCGGGGCCGCCGATCTCCTCGAAGGAGACGGGGTTGTCGCCGACGGCGTGCAGCCCGTCCGCCTCGTCGGGGAAGAGCTGCGCGGCCAGCGCCCTGCAGTGCCCCAGATAGGCCGCCCCCTCGGGACCGGAGGGCGCGCCGACGATCCTCAGACGCGTCTTGGGCTCCTCCTTGCGGATCTCCGCGAAGGCGTGGAGGAGGGAGATCAGGTCCTTGGCGGGTTCGACCCGGCCGACCCACACCAGCGTGTCCGGATCCGCGCACTCCGCCGACTCCCCCACCTCCGCGAAGGGGGTGGCGTCCATGCCCGGGTGGACCGTGCGCAGCTTCTCGCGGTCGGCGCCGCAGCGCTCCTGCCAGCGGCGGGTGTGGGTGTTGCCGGGCGTGACGACCGCGGCCTGCCGGTAGGTCTCGGTGGCGAGCCGGCCGTGGAAGGCGGCGAGCAGGGTCCGTACGGCGGGCGACGATCCGGTGTCGGCCAGGTAGTGCGTGCGCAGTCGTACGCCGTACTCGGTCACCAGCAGGGGCACCCCGCAGAAGTGGCGGGTGAGAAGTCCGGGCAGGGCGGCCGGGCCGCCGGAGGCCGCGTGGCACAGGTCGACCGCGCCGAGCCCGTCGTCCTCGTACCAGTCGAGCGAGAGGGGGCGCAGGGCGCGCTCCAGGTGCGCGGCCATGGCGAGCAGATCCGGTACGCGCGCCTCGCGCGCCGCCTGCCGGGCGCCGGGCGCGCGACAGGCGCGCTCCAGGGCGCGTACGGCGGTCTCGGATCGGAGCGCTCCCACCAGTCCGCCTTCGTCGCGGGCGAGTTCGGCGAGCCCGTACAGGGCGTTGGCGAAACGGTCCGCCTCAGTGCCGGACGCCTCCCCGGAGCCCTCTGCCACGGCTCCCTCGCACAGCGCCGCCGCCAACTCGCCGTAGCACTCGGCGAACCTACGGCGGGCACGCCGCCCGTACACCACGCCGTCGTCCTCCGCGGTCCACAGCGGGGCGGTGATGACCCTGCCGACCTGCGGCGGCAGTTGGACCCAGCCCTCGTCCTCCTGGCGCTCGCCGCGGCTGAGGGCGTAGATGTCGAACTCGTGCTGCTCGAGCCCGCGCACGAGCCGGTCGCACCAGAGCCTGGCGTCACCGCTCACATACGGATAGCCACCCTCCGTAAGCAGTCCGATGCGCACGAGTGCACCCCCGATCTCCCGTATGAGGAGCCGTCGTTGGCCCGGCGGCTCGCAGCGGGACGAACGTATGCGGACAAGGCGGTGGTGCGATGGACGGTTGTCCATCGCACCACCAGAAGGGGTGAACGGTCGTAACTTTCCCGTGCGGGTCGCGTTCGGTCGCGCTAAGAGATCATTCGGATACGGACCGTCAGGTCACGGCCACTTCCCGGCGTTCCGCCCTGCGCCGGGCCGCGATCCGGGGATCGAGCGCCGGTACGGCGGCCAGGAGCTGCTTGGTGTACGGGTCCTGGGGGTTGTCGTAGACCTCGTCGGCCGGGCCCTGTTCGACGATCCTGCCGCGCCGCATCACGGCGACCCGGTCACTGACCTGCCGTACGACGGCGAGGTCGTGCGCGACGAAGACCAGTGCGAGTCCGAGCTCCCGCTGCAACTCGCCGAGCAGGGCGACCACCTGGGCCTGGGTGGTGACGTCGAGTGCGGAGACGGGTTCGTCGCAGACGATGACGCGCGGGTCGGCCGCGAGTGCCCGCGCTATGCCCACGCGCTGGCGTTGGCCGCCGCTGAACTCGTGCGGGTAGCGGTCGTAGTGCGCGTCTTCGAGCCCCACGCGCTCCAGGAGTTCCCGTACGCGCCCCCTGATCCGCTTCTCGTCCTGTTCCCCCCTCGCGCGGAGCGGGTCGGCGATGGACTCGCCCACGCTGCGGCGGGGGTTGAGGGAGGAGACCGGGTCCTGGAAGACCATCTGCACGGCCGGATTCACCCCCACACGCGTGTGGCCCTCGTGACGGACCTCTCCCGTGGTCGGCTCCAGCAGCCCGACCAGCATCCGTCCCAGGGTCGTCTTACCGCTGCCGCTCTCGCCGACGACCCCGAGGGTCTCGCCCCGGCGGACGGTCAGCGAGACACCGTCCACGGCGGCGAAGGCCCTCTTGCCGCGCCCGAACTCGCGCCGGAGGCCCTTCGCCTCCAGGACCACCTCGCCGGACGCCTGGGAGAGAGCCCTGGGCGCGTCCACGCGCGGGACCGCGGCGAGCAGTTCGCGCGTGTACGCCTTCGCGGGTGCCCCGAGCACCGAGCCCACCGGCCCGTGCTCGACGGCCTTTCCGTGGCGCATGACCAGTACGTCGTCGACGCTCTCGGCGGCGACGCCCACGTCGTGGGTGACGAGCAGCAGGCCCATGCCGGTCTCCTGGCGCAGCGTGTGCAGCAGGTCGAGGATCTGGGCCTGGACGGTGACGTCGAGCGCGGTCGTCGGCTCGTCGGCGATCAGCAGGTCCGGCTCGCAGGCCAGCGCCATCGCGATGAGGGCGCGCTGGCGCATGCCGCCGCTGAACTCGTGGGGACGGGACCGGGATCGCCGTACGGCGTCCGGAATTCCCACCCGGTCGAGCACCTCCACCGCACGCACGCGTGCCGCTCGTCGCGACACACGCGTGTGCACGCGGTACACCTCGGCGATCTGGTCGCCGATCGCGTAGTACGGGTCCAGGGACGACAGCGGGTCCTGGAAGACCATCGCGGCCCTGGCACCCCGCAGCCGCCGCAGTTCGTCGTCGGACGCCCTCTGCACGTCCACCGCGGCGACCTCGACCGAGCCTCCCACGCGCGCGCCCGTGCCGCGGTGCAGCCCGAGCAGGGCCGAGGCGACGGTGGACTTGCCGGAGCCGGACTCGCCGACCAGGGCGAGGGCGGCGCCCTGCTCCAGGCGGAAGGAGAGGCCGTCGACGGCGCGCAGGTCGCCGAACTCGACGGTCAGGTCAGTGACGTGGACGAGACTCACGCGAGCACCACCCGTCGGTCGGCCACCGCGTACAGAACGTCCGCGAGGGCGTTGGCGAGAACCACGAAGAAGCCGATGACCAGGACCATGCCGACGACGACCGGAAGGTCGACGACGGTGACGGCGTGGACCAGTTCCTGGCCGATGCCGGGGAGGCCGAACAGCGACTCGACGAGGACGGCCCCGCCCATGGCGCTGCCGAAGTCGTTGGCGTTCAGGGCGATGATCGGCGCCAGGGCGCCGCGCAGGGCGTGCCGGCCGACGATCGACCGCTCACTGACGCCGTACGCGCGGAAGGTCCGGATGTGGTCCTCGGCGAGCGTCTCCAGCATCGATGCCCGGGTGAGCCGCGCGAAGTAGGCCGCCTCGCCGAGGGCGAGTGTGACCCATGGCAGCAGCAGGCCCCACATCCACTGTTCGGGGTCGTCGGAGAAGGAGACGTACTCCGGGAAGGGCAGCAGTTCCAGCTGTCCGCAGACCACGATCATCAGGACGAGGCCGATGACGAAGACGGGCGTGGCGACCCCCGCGAGGGTGAGGCCGGTCAGCGCGCGCTCGGTGAACCGGCCGCGCCGCCAGGCGGACAGCACGCCGGTGCCGACGCCGAGGAGCAGCCAGAGGACCATGCCGCCGAGCACCAGCGACAGGCTGACGGGCAGCTTGTTCAGGATGATCTGCGTGACCTGCTGGTCGCTCTGGTACGACAGCCCGAGGCAGGGCGCCGGGCAGTGCTCGACGGACGTGCCGGTGGAGTAGTCGTGGCCCACGACGATGCCCTGGAGGAAGTGCCAGTAGCGCAGGTACAGCGGATCGTCGAGCCTGAGCTGCTGGGCGACCTGGTGCACCTGTTCCGGGGAGCAGCGCGGGCCGCAGGTGATCTGGGCGACGTTGCCGGGGGTGGCGTAGAAGACGACGTAGATGATGACCGAGAGGGCCAGGAGCGTGAGTACGGCACTCACGGTCCGGCGCAGGGCGAACCCCGTGAAGCCGCTCATGAGGCACCCTCCCGGCCTTCCTGGGCCTTTGTCGACGGTCCGGCCTTCGAACCGCCCGCCCCTGCCTCGTGCTTGCGGCCCGTCCCGACGCGCAGTCGTGAGGCCGCGCGCGGGTCCAGGGCGGTGCGCACGCCGTCGCCGAGGACGGTGAGGGCGAGCACGGTCACGAAGAGCGCGGACGCGGGCAACAGCAGGTACTGCGGGGCCGCCTGGTACCAGACGTCGGCCGAGGAGAGCATCTGTCCCCAGGACGGGGTGGGGGGCTTCACGCCGATGCCGAGGAAGGACAGCGACGCCTCGATGCTGATGTTCGCCGGGACCATCAGCGCGGCGTAGGTGATGACGGGCGCGGCGAGGCCGGGCAGCAGTTCCCGGCGGGCGATGCGCACGGTCCCCCAGCCGCTGAGCCTGGCAGCGGCGACGTAGTCGAGTTCCTTGAGGGTGAGCGTCTGGGCGCGGGCGATCTTGCCGATCGTGCCCCAGGCGACGAAGCCGATGATGAGCGCGACCAGGACCGGCCTCGGGAAGCTGCCCGGTACGACGGCCAGCAGCGCCAACGCCATGATCATCAACGGCATCGCCACGATGATGTCGGTGATCCGGCTCAACAGTTGATCAACCCATCGGTTGCCCAGCGCGGCCGCGACACCCACGACGACGCCGAGAAGGACCTGCACGGCGGTCGCGGCCAGCGCGACTCCCAGCGAGACCTGGGCCCCGTACACCAGACGCGCGAACAGATCCCGTCCTGTCTGCGGTTCGACGCCCAGCCAGTGGTCCCCGCTTATGCCCCCGAAGGAGCCGATGGGGACGCCGCCGCGCGCGGAGTCGATGAGCGACGGGTGATAGGTGGTGGGGTCCTGGCCCTCGACGGCCGTGAGGAGCGGCGCGGCGAGCGCCACCAGGACGAGCAGGGCGACGACGGCCGCCGCGACCATGGCGGCGCGCTGCGCCCGCAGCCGCCGCCAGAACTGACGTGCCACCGAGATCCCCGGGACGGCCGTCCCGGGGATCTCGGTGGCGACAAGTGCCTCACTCATCGGGTTACTTGACCGCGACCTGCGAGATGTCCAGAACACCGGTCCAGTCGCTGATCACGACGTTCTTGATGTCCTTGCCGACCAGCCGCTTGTAGACCGGGTGGAACAGCGGCACGGTCAGGGCCTGCTCGCCGATCTTCTTGTCCAGCGCACCCCAGCGCGCGGCGGCGGCGTCGAGGTCGGTCAACTTGTTGATCGAGTCGATCTCCGCGTTGACCGTCTTGTCGTCGAGCAGACCCGTGTTGAAGTTCGCGCCGTCCTTGACGATCTGACGGCCGTCGAAGATCGGGGCGAGGAAGGGACCGCCGGAGGGCCAGTCGGCGCCCCACGCGGAGAGGAAGAAGCCCGGCTCGGTCTTCACGCTGTGGATCGTGTCGGAGTAGTTGTTGTCCTCCAGGCCCTGCAGCTTGACCGTGATGCCGGCCTTCTTGAGCGCGTCCTGGACGGCGGTCGCGATCTCGGGGCTGGTCTTGAAGTTCTGGGCGTTGTTGTGGGTCAGCGTGACGGTGAGCCCGTTGGGGTGACCGGCCTCCTTCAGCAGCTCCTTGGCCTTCGCCGCGTCGCCCGTCGCGCCCGCCGGGAAGAGGTCGTGCGGCTCGTAGCCGAAGGACTTCTGGTTCGGCAGGAAGGTCGTGGCGGCCTCCGCGAGGGCGGAGCCGCCGGCCGCGTTGACGACGGAGGAGCGGTCGATGGCGTACGAGATCGCCTGCCGCACCTTGACGTTGTCGAACGGCTTGACCTTCGGGTTGAACGCTATGTAGTTGGTGTAGCCGAAGTGTCCGGTGCCGACGCGGGAGGCGAGCTCCTTGTCGCCCGTCACCTTGGCGAGCTCGGCCGGGCCGAGGTTGGTGTCCGTGGTGACCGCCGCCGCGTCGGCACCCTGGGACGCCGACAGCCGCTGGTTGATCACCGACGAGTCGAGACCGGACTTGACGTCGATCCTGTCCGGGTACGCCTTGCGCTCGGCGTCCGTCGAGGAGGACCAGTACTTGTTGCGCTCCAGGACGACGGTCTCGCCGTCGTTCGCATTCGTGACGACCTTGTAGGGGCCGGACGAGACCGGGTGCTCCTCGTACTTCGTACCGGTGTCCTTGGCCTTCGGGACGGGCGCGAACTGCGTCTGCGTGGCCAGGTACGGGAACTCGCCCTCGGGCTTGTTCAGATGGAAGACGATCGTGCGGTCGTCCGGCGTCCCGATGGCCGCGAGGCCCTTCTTGTCCTTGTACGGCCCCTGGTAGTCGGCCGCGCCGACCAGCCAGTCCCGCAGGTAGGGGGCGCCGCCGGACAGCTCGGGCGCGAAGGAACGCTCGATGCCGTACTTGATGTCGGCCGACGTGATCGCGCTGCCGTCCTCGTACTTGAGGCCCTTCTTCAGGGTGTACGTCCACACCGTCGCGTCCTTGTTGGGGCGCCCGGTGTCGGTGGCGAGGTCGGGGACGACCTTGGCTCCGGCGGCGCCGCTCTCGCGGTTGCGGGTGGTGAGGGTCCGGAAGACGAGGGAGGGCACGTTGCCGCCGCCGGAGGTGTACAGACGGGCCGGGTCGAAGTCCGTCTGCGGCTCCGCGTTCAGGACCGTGAGGGTGCCGCCCTTGTGGGGCGCGGAGTCGCCGCCGGCGCTCTTGGCATCGTTGTCCTCAGGGCCACAGGCGGCGGCGCCCGCTGCCAGAACCAGGCTTACGGACACCGCGGCCACACGGCGCGTTGTGAAGGACGGTTGACGCATCGGAGACGACCTCTCGAATGGCGAGACGAATTGACGAAGGGTGAGACGAAAGTGGACGGACGTCTGCCCCGGCGTCGAGTCGTCGAGAAGGCCGTGATCCAGGTCACGGAGAAACTGCGGGATTCGCGACGCGCACGCCAGAGGGCGGGCGTCAGCGACAGAGGATGTCGGCCACGCACAGTGGGGTCACGCCGATGAGCGCCAGCTCTATGGCGGCGCTGCTCTCGACGACATGACTAGACCACATGCGCAGCAATATGTACGACCGGATCAACACATGTCAATGTGACATCCACGCCATCCGTCAACTCCCGGGATACGGCCACGGGTTGGCCCTGCAGTGGATCCCGTCGTGGTCGAGGAACTTGGTCTGCTGCTGCATCACCGGCGCGAGCTCGCCGTTCTTGTCGCATGTCACGTGGGAGTAGCCGAGGCGGTGACCGACCTCATGATTGATCAACATCTGACGGTACGCATGGATCCGATCACCGTATGTGGTTGATCCCTGCGCCCATCGGTACGCGTTGATCATCACGCGCTCGGTGGCGGCCGAGTCGCACGAGACGTTGTCCTCCGTGGTGTCCAGGCCGGATTTGGCGCACCACTCGGCGGTGGTGCCGGGGCTGGCGAGCGTGATCACGAAGTCGGGCTTGCCGGAGTAGATGCGCTCGAAGGTCCTCGCGCCGTCGTGCGCCCAGCTCCGGTCGTCGTTGAGCGTCTTCTGCACGGCCTCCGCGAAGAGTCCGCCGTCGAGTCCGAGCCCCTGCTCCACGTCCACGCGGTAGGTGTACTTCTGTCCCTTGCCGGACGCCTTGGCGATCCCCTGGACCGCGTCGAACTTCCCCGAGCCGTCGAGCTTGGCGCTGAGCGGGTACTTCGTGCCCATCTTCTGCTCGTACGTCAGTGTCGCCACGCCGGCCGAAGCCGACGACGTCGGCTTGCCAGCCGCATCCGTGACGGCGTCCCGGGCGTCCCGCGCCTGGTCGGTTGCGGACTGCGCGCCCGCGGCGGTGCCGCGCCCGTCCGCGACCTGTCCGGCCACGACCACGGCGAGCACGGTGACGACGGCGGCGGCCGCGATGCCGGTGAACGTCCGGCCCTTGCCGCCCTTGGCCGTCGGCGGGGCGTCGAGGGGCGGTACGTCGCCGGAGCCGGAACGCGTGCCGGGGCCCGGACGCGTGTCGGCATCCGTGTCGTCCGGCCAGTCGGTGACGGAACCGTGCGGGTCTGATCCGTGCGGGTCGGAGCCGTAGGAGTCAGAGGCGTGCGCGGCAAGGGTCGGCCCGGCCCCTCTGACGGGACCGGGCGCCGGAACACGACCGCGAGGCCCACGAGGGCCGCCCGGCGCTAAATCAACGAAGCCGTCGGGCCCGCCGGAGCCGCCCGAGAACGCGTCGAGGTACTCCTGCCGGGGCCCCGACCAGGACCCCGACGGCGCCTGTCGCTGCCGCGGCAGAGCAACTCCCGACCCCGACCCCTGCCCCTGCCCCTGCCCCTGCCCCTGCCCGCTCAACTTCCCCCAGCCGCCCCCGGATTCACGCGGCTCGGGATGCCCGCCACGCACCCGCGGGACCCCGTGAGCAGGGGTGCCGTCGGCGAGCCGTGGGAAGCCATGGGCCGGCGTGCCGTCCGGAAGGCGGGGAAGCCCTCGCGCGGGCGTCCCGTCGGACAACCGGGGAAACCCGTGCGCCGGCGTGCCGTCGGGCAACCGGGGAAACCCTTGCGCCGGCGTGCCGTCGGCAATCCTCGGACCACCCTGCGCGGGCGACCGAAACCCCGCGGCGCCAGTCCCAGTCCCAGTCCCGGCCCCGGCCTCGGCCCCGGAACCTCCGTACCCAGACCCACGGCTCCCCGGCAGCCCAGCAGCACGTCCCGTCGCCTGCGCACCGGGGCTCCCTTCGCCCCGCGCGCCCTCGGAGCCCGCCCGGTCCGCACCGCGTTCACCGGAACCGCCTTTGTCGGACCCCTGCTTGGGAGCGGGCCCGCGTCGACTGTGGCGTCCCACGCCCCGCCTCAGCTCCCCACAGCCGTGGCGCCGGCCCCGCCGCCGGAAGCCGTCGCGGCGCCCGAAGCGCGCGCACCGGACGCACCGGACGCACCGGACGCACCCGCCGAGCCGTCCGGCCCACCGGAGGCCTCCGCGGAACCGTCACCGTCGAAGGCACCCTTGCCCCCGTTGTCCACCTCGACCCCCTTATCCACCTTGCTCCCCTTATCCACCTTGTTCACGGCGAACTCTCGGAACGCCCCCGCCACCGTCTCCGGGTACTCCATCATCGCCACGTGCCCCGCTTCCGGCAGGGTCAGCAGCCGGGAGTCACGGAAGGCACGGGACGCCTTCTGGGCCATGCGGAAACCGACGAGCTGGTCACGGCCGCCGTAGACGAGGAGCGTGGGTGCGAGCACCCGCTCGGCCTGGCGCCAGAGCGCGTGCTGGCCGCCCAGCGTGTACGCGTTCACCAGCCCGCGCGCGGAACGCGTCAACGCGTCCCAGAAGTAGGGCAGTTGCAGCCGCCGCTCCATCTCCTCGACGGCGTACTGGAAGCCTTCGGGTGTCACCCGCCCGGGATCGCCGTAACAGAGCGCGGTGACCCCGCGGACCCGCTGCTCGGCCGTCCACTGCTTGCTGTACCGGGTGAACAGACCCGCCACCCCGGGCACCGCCAGCAGCCCCGTGGGTACGGCGGTGCGCTGGACACGGATCTCCGGGAGCGCCGGCGACACGAGGGTGAGGGTCCTCACCAGGTCGGGCCGGACCGCGGCGACGCGCGTGGACACCGCGCCGCCGAGGGAGTTCCCGAAGAGGTGGACGGGCCCGCGGCCGGACGCGTCGAGAAAGCGGATCACCGCGCGCGCGTGTCCGGTGACCGAGTAGTCGCCGTCGTCCGGCGGCGGGGAGTCCCCGAACCCGGGCAGGTCGACGGCCTCGCCGTCGACCTCGCCCTCCAGCTGTTCCATCAGCGCCGACCAGTTCTGCGAGGAACCGCCGAGGCCGTGGACGAACAACGCGGGAGGCAGCCCCTCGCGCGCGGGCGGCCTCGAACGCACCGTCAGGGTGATCCCCGGCAGCCCCACCGACCTCAGCCGCTCGCCCTCACCGACCCGGACGGGCGCCACCCTCGGGAGGGCGGTGGCGGGCGGCACGAAGGGCAGCTCGGTCGAAGACATGCGGCAATGTTACGAGACGATCACGCGCTGGTTCATGTGTTCGCCATCACAGCACCCATGTACGACCCATGTCCCGCACGGCACCCACATCACATGGCATCCAGATCGGGTGTCTCCTAGGCTCGTACACAGGGCACCCGCATGTGGCCCCCTGAACACATCAGGGACGTTCTAGGAAGGGAGCCCGCCATGACCTACGACCCCACCGACCCCGAGACCTTCGCGGAAGCGGACGACGCCGCCGAACTCGACGTCGAGGCGCCCGAGGGCGACGCGGCCGAGCAGCGCACCGACGTCGCGCCGGACCGCGACGACCCGTTGACCGGCGTGGACCCCGCCCAGGCCAACGAGGCCGACCTCGTCGAACAGGCCAGGGTCGTCTCGATCGACGAGGAGGACTACCGGTGACGCCGGTACGGCCCTGAGCAGTCGACAAGCAATCGACAAGCAGCCGGCAAGCAGCTGACAAAGCACTCATCAGGGCATTCCCGGCCAGGAACGGGGCGGCTGATGCCCGTCAGATCCCCGTGTGAAACCTTTGCGTGGCTTTCGTCACCGTCCGGTCCGTGAAATTCTGCGTTCGCACCGCGCACAGCAGGGTTACCGAAAAGTACGATGGCGGCGCGGCGCACACCGCATGTGGACGACATTGGGAGGCGGCGTGACAGCCATCGAGCAGACAGAGGCAGCACGCCCGCGGGGGACGCGCCTGCCGCGCCGTGCCCGACGGAACCAGCTGCTGGGCGCCGCGCAGGAAGTCTTCGTGGCACAGGGCTACCACGCGGCGGCAATGGACGACATCGCCGAGCGCGCCGGCGTCAGCAAGCCGGTGCTCTACCAGCACTTCCCTGGCAAGCTCGACCTCTATCTCGCGCTGCTGGACCAGCACTGCGAGTCCCTGATCCAGTCCGTCCGCACCGCTCTCGCGTCGACGACCGACAACAAGCAGCGCGTCCGGGCCACCATGGACGCCTACTTCGCGTACGTCGAGGACGACGGCGGAGCCTTCCGGCTGGTCTTCGAGTCGGACCTGACGAACGAGCCCGCGGTCCGCGAGCGCGTCGACAAGGTCGCCAACGAGTGCGCCGAGGCGATCTGCGACGTCATCGCGGAGGACACCGGCCTGTCGCGCGCGGAGTCGATGCTGCTCGCCTCGGGCCTCGGCGGTCTCGCCCAGGTCGTGGCCCGTTCCTGGCTGCACAGCGACCGCAGCGTCCCGCGCGACCAGGCCGTCCAGTTGCTGACGTCCCTGGCGTGGCGGGGCATCGCCGGATTCCCGCTGCACGGCATGGAGAGCCACTGACAGCACCCCCGCCCGGACCCCGGCACGCACGACCGACCGGCCCACTCGACCCGCACGCACGCGTGCGGGTCGTTTGTTCCCGTCGGTTGTTCGCTGTTGGCGTTCTTGCGCGGAACGTGTACGTCCCCTCACCGGGCTAATGTGTGCTGGGTACGGCGCGGAAGGACGCGCACTTCACTGACCGTCGGAGGGACATAGCCGTGGAGGTCAAGATCGGCGTGCAGCACGCGCCCCGCGAGATCGTTCTGGAGAGCGGTCAGAGCGCCGAAGAGGTCGAGCGGGCGGTGGCGGAGGCCCTGGCCGGCAAGTCTCAGCTGCTGAGCCTGGTGGACGAGCACGGCCGCAAGGTCCTCGTCCCGGCCGAACGTCTCGCGTACGTCGAGCTCGGTGAGCCGGCTCCGCGCAAGGTGGGCTTCGGCGCGCTGTAGGCAGACATGCGAAGAGGGGTCCGGCAACCGCAGGTCGCCGGGCCCCTCTTCGCGTGGTCCGCGGGATTTCCCTGTCCGCATATGGAGCACGGCTCGTGCTTCGAGGAGGATTGCATTCCGCAGGTCACGGGTATGACGGGCTACGACCGTGATGGACAGTGTGGCCGCGTGGGAGGGACCCCATGATGTTGATCGAAGCGCTCGGCTCCGCGTTGCTCGGTCTCGTTCTTGCGGGGGTGGCGGTAGGCCGCCTCTCGCACCGTCTGCCGGCCCGCTCGCTGGTCCTCGCGACGGGCACGGCGGGAGCACTCTTCGGCGCTTTCCTGACCCACACCGCGCTGGATTCGGGCACCGTCCTGCTGACGTTCATCGGCGCGGCAGTGGTCTCGGTGGCCTCCCTGTCGCTGCTTCTGCGGCCGGACGGAAGGCTGCGCCGCCGATCAGCCCCGGCGTAAGGACACATGAGGGCGGGGAAACCGGGCGGTGAGGGGACGGGCGACCGCGCGCCGAACGACCCGCAGCCGCCCGGCCCCGGCAACCCGGCCCCCAGGGCGCCCGTTAAGCGGCGAGCCCCAGCGCGGCCATCCGCTTGGTGTGCGCCTCGGTGATCCGGGAGAACATCCGGCCGACCTCGGCGAGGTCGAACCCGTCGGCGACCCCGCCCACGAGCATCGTCGACAGCGCGTCCCGGTCGGCGACGACCCGCTGCGACTGCGACAGCGCCTCCCCCATCAACCGCCGTGCCCACAGGGCGAGTCGCCCGCCCACGCGCGGATCCGCGTCGATGGCGCCCCGCACCTTCTCGACGGCGAATCCCGCGTGCCCGGTGTCGTCGAGCACGGCCAGCACCAGCTCGCGGGAGTCCGAGTCGAGCCGGGCCGCGACCTCCCGGTAGAAGTCACTGGCGATCGAGTCACCGACGTACGCCTTGACGAGCCCCTCCAGCCAGTCCGACGGAGCCGTCTGCCGGTGGAAACCGTCCAGCGCCGCGACGAACGGCTCCATGGCGAGCGTGGGCTCCTCACCGATCTCGGCCAGGCGGTCGCGCAGCTTCTCGTAGTGGTGGAACTCGGCCGACGCCATCTTCGACAGCTCCGCCTTGTCCGACAGCGTCGGCGCCAGCTTGGCGTCCTCAGCGAGCCGCTCGAACGCCGCCAGCTCGCCGTACGCGAGCGCTCCGAGCAGGTCGACGACCGCGGCTCGGTACTGCGGATCGGCGGCGGCCGTCGTCCAGTCCTGGGCGGCCACTCCGGTCGGTTCGGCAGGGGTCTCGGCGGCGCGGTCGGGCTTGTCAGAGGTCGTCATGAAGCGCACAATAGCCCGCTCTCCGGACGGCGGAAGGCCCTGGTCAATCAGTGTGACGACGACTACGTGACCAAATCGGCCATCGCATGTGCGCGATTCCGGGGTATGGTGGTAATGCGCCTGCTGATACGACCGCACTTCATTACCGCGCCGTATCTCGACAGGCCGCACGTATGAGGATGCCCGGTCGGTGGCCCGATCGGCTCCGACCCGACAGCCCTCCTCACCCGTACGGCACTTCGCGTGCGGAGTTCGGAGGGGGATCCCTCAGCGGTTCGAGCGCTAGAGCGTCGGCAGTGGTCCCGTGCCATTGCGGCTAGCCCGTAAGGCAGCCGACGTCCCCAGCACGGCAGGACGACCCCCGCGCTCGCCTCGCACCGCGCACACAGAAGAGGCAGCACCCTGACTACGACTTTCCGCGATCTCGGAATTCTCACCGAGACGGCCGAGGCCCTTGAGGCCGTCGGCATCGTCAACCCGTTCCCCATCCAGCAGATGACGCTCCCGGTCGCCCTCTCCGGCTCCGACGTCATCGGCCAGGCCAAGACCGGCACCGGCAAGACGCTGGGCTTCGGCCTCCCGCTCCTCGAGCGCGTCACCGTCCCCGCCGACGTCGAGGCCGGCCGCGCCAGGCCCGAGGACCTCACCGACGCGCCCCAGGCGCTCGTCGTCGTCCCCACGCGCGAACTGTGCACCCAGGTGACCAACGACCTGCTGACCGCCGGCAAGGTGCGCAACGTACGCGTACTCGCCATCTACGGCGGCCGCGCCTACGAGCCCCAGGTGGAGGCCCTCAAGAAGGGCATCGACCTCGTCGTCGGCACCCCGGGCCGGCTCCTGGACCTCGCGGGCCAGAAGAAGCTCGACCTCAGCAAGATCAAGGCGCTCGTCCTCGACGAGGCCGACGAGATGCTCGACCTGGGCTTCCTGCCCGACGTCGAGAAGATCATCAACATGCTTCCGGCCAAGCGCCAGACCATGCTGTTCTCGGCGACCATGCCGGGTGCGGTCATCGGGCTCGCCCGCCGCTACATGTCGCAGCCCACGCACATCAACGCCACGTCGCCGGACGACGCGGGCAGGACCGTGGCGAACACCAAGCAGCACGTGTACCGCGCGCACAACATGGACAAGCCCGAGATCGTCGCGCGCATCCTGCAGGCCGAGGGCCGCGGCCCGGTCATGGTGTTCTGCCGTACCAAGCGCACGGCGGCCGACCTCGCCGACCAGCTCCAGCAGCGCGGTTTCGCGTCCGGCGCGGTCCACGGCGACCTCGGCCAGGGCGCCCGCGAGCAGGCCCTGCGCGCGTTCCGCAACGGCAAGGTCGACGTGCTCGTCTGCACCGACGTCGCCGCCCGCGGCATCGACGTCGAGGGCGTCACGCACGTCATCAACTACCAGTCCCCCGAGGACGAGAAGACGTACCTGCACCGCATCGGCCGTACCGGCCGCGCGGGCGCCAAGGGCATCGCGGTCACGCTCGTCGACTGGGACGACATCCCGCGCTGGCAGCTCATCAACAAGGCGCTGGAGCTCGACTTCAGCAACCCGCCGGAGACGTACTCCACCTCCCCGCACTTCTACGAGGAGATGAACATCCCCGCGGGCACCAAGGGTGTCCTGCCGCGGGCCGAACGCACGCTCGCGGGCCTCGGCGCGGAGGAGCTGGAGGACCTGGGCGAGACGGGCGGCCGCGGTGCGCGTGGCCGCGGCGACCGGGACCGGAACGACCGGAACCGGGGTGACCGGAACCGGGGTCGCGGTGGCCGGGACGAGTCCCGCTCCGCCGAGAGCGAGCGTCCGGACCGTACGCCGCGCCGTCGCCGCCGTTCGCGCAGCGGAACCGTGCTGGACGGGGCAGCCCCCGTCGAGGCGGTCGCCCCGTCGGAGAACACCGCGACCGAGGACACCACCTCGGCCCGCACCCCGCGCCGCCGTCGCCGCACCCGTAGCGGAGCGGCCGACTCGGCGCCGGTCACGGCGACCACGGCAGTGACGCCGGCCGCGTCAAAGGCCGCGGAGTCCGCCGTCACGACGGCGGAGGGCCCGTCCCTCGACACCGAGGTCGCGGCGAACCCTCGCCGTCGTCGGACCCGCAGGTCCGCGGAGACCGCGGCCGTGGAGACGCCGACCGTGGTGGAGACGGCCGTCGAGGCCGCTCCGGTCACCGAGGCCGCTCCGGAGGCTCCGGCCGCCAGGCCGCGCCGTACGCGCAAGGCGTCCGCCGCGGCTCCGGCCGCCGAGGCCGCAGTCGACACCGTCGAGGCCACGCAGACCACGCCGCGCCGCCGCACCCGCAAGGCCGCTGAGCCTGCCGTGGCGGTCGTGGAGACGGTGGAGGCCCCGGTCGCCGAGGTCGCTGAGAGCAAGCCGCGCCGTACGCGCAAGACCGCGGCCACCAAGGCAGCCGAGGCGGCCGTCGACACGGCCGAGGCCACCGAGGCCAAGCCGCGCCGCACCCGCAAGACCGCCGCCGCGACGACCGAGGCCACCGTCGACACAGCGGAAGCCGTGGAGACCAAGCCCCGCCGCACCCGCAAGACCGCGGCCACCAAGGCAGCCGAAGCCGCCCTCGACACGGCCGAGGCCACCGAGGCCAAGCCGCGCCGTACGCGCAAGGCAGCCGCTGCGACTCCGGTCGCCGAAGCCGCCGTCGAGGCCGCCACGGCGACCACGCCGCGCCGCCGTGCCCGCAAGGTCGCCGAGCCGGCCGTGACCGCCGAGATCCCGGTCCAGACGGTTCAGCCGGTCCAGGAGCCGGAGGTCGCGGAGACCAAGCCGCGCCGTACCGCTCGCAAGACCGCGGCCACCAAGGCAGCCGAGGCGGCAGTGACGGCAGTGGACACCGCGGAAGGCACGGTCACCAAGCCGCGCCGCGCTCGCAAGACCGCCGCCGTGACCACCGAGGCCACCGTCGACACGGCGGAAGCCGTGGAGACCAAGCCGCGCCGCGCCCGCAAGACCGCGGCCACCAAGGCAGCCGAAGCCGCCGTCGACACGGCCGAGGCCACCGAGGCCAAGCCGCGCAGGCGCGCCACCCGCAAGGCCGCAGAGCCCGCGGTGACCGCCGGCATCCCGGCACAGGCCGACCAGGAGCCGAAGGCCGCCGCACCGCGCCGCCGGGTCCGCAAGACGGCCGCCGCGGAACCCGCGGACAGCTGATCGCACACCCGACGGCCCGGCCCACCTCTCAGGGGGGCCGGGCCGTCGGCATTCCCGTCTCGCTCGGTCCGCCGCCCGCGGTCACTCCCGCCTCCGGCCCACCGTCCGTCTCACTCCCCCGCCCGATACCCTCACCCCGTGAGCATCCGAGCCGTCTTCGCCCTGCCTCCCGGCGCCCGCGCGTACGCCCTGCGCACCGCGCGCGGTGAGTTCGCGGTCGTGGATTCCGATGTGGGGCCCGGTGTCGCCCGGAAGGGCACCGTGTTGATGGTGCCCGGGTTCACGGGGAGCAAGGAGGACTTCACGCTGCTCCATGGGCCGTTGACGGCACGCGGGTACCGTGTCGTGGCCGTGGACGGGCGCGGGCAGTTCGAGTCGGACGGGCCTGAGACGGACGAATCCGCTTACGAGCGGGGCGAGTTGGCGCGGGACGTACTCGCCCAGGTCGCGGCGGTCGGCGGCCCCGTGCACCTGGTCGGCCACTCCCTCGGCGGCCAGATCTCGCGTGCGGCCGTACTGCTCGACCACTCGTCCTTTCTGTCCTTCACCCTCGTCTCCTCGGGCCCCGCGCAGATCTCCGACTCCCAGCAGCAGCGCGTGAAGCTGCTCCGGGACGCGCTCGGTGTGATGACGATGGCCGAGGTGTGGTCCGCGATCCTGGCGATGGGACCGCCGGAGGAGGTGGGCGGCCCCGCGCAGGGCATCGGGGACGTCGAGCAGCTCCGGCGCCGTTGGCTGGGCAACAAGCCCGCCCAACTCCTCGCGACAGGGCGCCAGTTGTGCACGGAACCGGACCGGGTCGCCGAGCTTGCCGCGGTCCCGCTGCCGTTCCACGTCCTCTCGGGTTCCCAGGACGACACCTGGCCGGTGAACCTCCTCGACGACATGGCCCTGCGGCTCCGGGCGCGCCGCACCGTGATCCCGGACGCCGACCACTCCCCCAACGCCGACCAGCCCCTCCCCACGGCCCGAGCCCTGGCCGACTTCTGGGACAGCACCGTCGACGGCGTCAGCCCCCGCCCCTGAGCGTCAGCACTCGCGGCACCCACCACACCGACCGCTCCCGCGGAGCGCCCGTCAGTACTGCCCCTGCAAGTGCTCCCAGAACCCGTCCCGCAGCGCCCGCCGCAGATCGGACTGGCCGCGCAGGGAGTACTGGAGAAGCCCCTCCGCCTCCACGAGCAGGTCCTGGTCCACCGAGCCCGGCAGATACGGATGTCCCGGCAGCAGTTCCTGAAGGGACGCCCTTCCCCGCTCCGCAAGCCACTTCGCGGCGATCTGCGCACCCACGAAACGGACGCCCTCGCGGGTGGGCCGGGTGGCCGTCGCCTCGAAGGCGGTCGCCCGCCGTGAGACGTACGGCTTGAAGAAGTCGAGGTCGAGGGTGCGCTGGCTGTCGACCTCCCACAGCAGGGGCTCCGCCTGGTTACGCCCCTCGGGTGCCTCGATGCCCCAGAGATGGACGCGGGCGCCGTACCCCTGGGCCGCCTCGACCGCCGAGACCAGGTCCTCGTCGCCGCCGAGGAGTGCCGCGTCGCTGATGGCACGGTGGCGGGCCAGGGACTCCAGGTCGCTACGGATCAGCGAATCGACGCCCTTCTGCTGGTTGTTGGCGTTGAGGTTGCCCAACCGGACCTTGACGTCCGGGAGTTCGGCGATTGACTGCTGCTCCGACGTGTGGATACGGCGTCTCGCGCCGTCGTACCAGTAGACCCTCAGCAGTCTGCTGTCCGCGAAGATGGTGCGGGCGCGGTCGATGAGGGCCTCGATCAGGCCCTCGGCGTCGAGGTCGAAGGCGCGCCGGTCCTCGGTGCCGGCGACGAGTCGTCCCGCGGCCGCGTAGAGGTATCCCGCGTCGACGAAGATCGCATGCGTCGAGGGGGTCTTCGCCACCTCGGCGAGCATGCGCTGGAGCAGCTCGTTGGTGCGGTCGATGCGGGCGCTCAGGGGCGCGAGGTCGTCGTTCATCGCCTCCATTGTCCCGGCGGTCACGCTGCGAACACAACCGGTCCCAAGGAGTCTCCGATGGATCACTTACCGGTCAGTAGTTAGTCGTTCGAAAAATTTCTTTAGCGTAGGGAATGTTTGTAACACGCACCCCGTTGACTACATACGTACGCAGCAATTCTCCGCAGGAGGATGACCAGACGAAGGGAGAAGCCTGTGCGCTTCGAAATCATGCGACTCGACGACGTCGACGGTACGCCCGTGGACAGCACCGTCGTGGACGCCGCCTCCGTCAACCGGATCGTTCAGCAGGCCGCCGCCATCGGGCAGCGGCTGTGGATCCGTCCGGCCGACACCACGGCCTCGTAACACCGACGCGGATCACCGCAGACAGCTTCAGAGCCCCCGCCCAGGCACCGACGCCGGGCGGGGGCTCTGCGCATGTCCAGGCAGATTCCCCCCGAAGGCCTCAGCTCGCCCGGATCACCTGGGTCACCCCGTTGATGATCTGCTGCACGGCGATCGCGGAGAGCATCATGCCCGCGAGCCTGGTCACCAGCACCACGCCGCCGTCCTTGATGACCCGGATGATCAGCAGCGAGTACCGCATCACCAGCCACAGCACGACATGGATGGCGAGGATCGCCGTCCACACCGACACCTGCGAGGCGAGGCCGTCCGCCTTCTGCACGGCGAGGATCACCGAGACGATCGCTCCGGGACCGGCCAGCAGCGGCATGCCCAGTGGTACGAGCGCCACGTTGACGTCCTTGGTCTGCTGCGGCTCGTCGGTCTTGCCGGTGAGCAGGTCGAGCGCGATCAGCAGGAGCAGCAGCCCGCCCGCGATCATCAGCGCGGGCACGGAGACGTGCAGGTAGTCGAGGATCTGGTGGCCGAGGAGCCCGAACACGGTGATGACACCGCCCGCCACACAGACGGCCTGGAAGGCCATCCGTTTCTGCACCTTGCCGGGCCTGCCGGCGGTGAGCGCGAGGAAGATCGGGGTGATCCCGGGGGGATCCATGATCACGAACAGGGTGAGGAAGAGCGAGCCGAAGACGGCGACGTCGAACATGGGGAGCCTTGCGGAAAGGAGCGGAAAAGGAACGGGAGGCGGGAGCGAGGCTCAGATTCCGCCGGTTCCCGGAACGGGGAACGCGCCCGTCGCCCGGCGCGTGATCTCGCCGTACACCTCGGGATCCGTCGTGTACTCGCCGAGGGCGACCGTCTTGCGGCTGCCGTGGTAGTCGCTGGACCCGGTGGTCAGCAGCCCCAGGTCCGCGGCGAGCCCGCGCAGCCGTACGCGCGTCTGTTCGTCGTGGTCCATGTGGTCGATCTCGATGCCGTCGAGTCCGGCGGCGGCCATCTCGGCGATCGCGGACTCCGGGACCGTGTGGCCGCGCTTGCTCGCGCCCGGGTGGGCGAACACGGTGACCCCGCCGGCGCCCTTGACCAGGCGGATCGCCTCGAAGGGGTCGGTCTCGTGCTTCGCCATGTGCGCGCGGCCGCCGTCGGCCAGCCAGTCGGTGGTGAACGCGGCGTCCACGGTCGGCACGACACCCAGTTCGACGAGCGCGGTGGCGACATGCGGCCGCCCGACGGACCCGTCCCCGGCGATCCGCGCCACCTGTTCCCAGGTGACCGGAACGCCCAGCTCCTGGAGCCGGGCGACCATTCCACGGGCCCGGGGCACCCGGTCGTCCCGCACCAGTTCCCGCTCGGCGAGCAGCGCCGGCTCCTCGGGATCGAAGAGGTAGGCCAGCATGTGCATGGACACCCCGCCGACACGGCAGGACAGCTCGGCCCCGGTGACCAGCGTCAGTCCCGCGGGCAACGCGGCCAGAGCCTCGCGGTGTCCGCGGGTCGTGTCGTGATCGGTGAGGGCGACGACGTCCAGCCCGGCAGCGGCGGCGTTCCGCACCAGCTCGGCGGGCGTGTCGGTCCCGTCGGAGGCGGTGGAGTGGGTGTGCAGATCGATACGCACGCGGACTCCAGACAGGGACGGAACAGAAGGGAACGCCCAAGGATAACCGGCTTTCCCACTACTCCGGTCACACCCCAACCCCGCGAGCACCCCCTACTCAGGGACGCGGAACCGCATCCGACAGCGGCCGCGCCGCGGGGCCGAACCGCATCCGACAGCGGCTGCACCGCCGGGCGCGACCGGGCCCCGACGAACCCGCGGCCACCGCCATCCGAAAGCCACCCCGTGGGCGCTACGGCTTCAGCAAGCGCGGCGACAACGCCCCGCAGGGCACCAGCTCCACCTCGGCCCCGGCGTCCCGCAGATCCGTCAGCACCAGTTCGTCGTACATAAGCAGCCCGGACTGCTCGGGCCACACCACGGCCCAGAGCCACAGCCCCAGGGCCTCCCCGGCGAACACCGCCCGGTCGTCCGGCGCTCCCGCGACATGCCACAACGGCGTCGGCCGGCCCGCGGCCAGCACCTTCGCCTGCGGCGGCTTCTCGACACTCATGTACGGCCCGGGGTCCGGCCCGTCGATCCCCGCGTACCGCGCCCCGAGCCCGACCCCGAGTTCCTCGGCCACCAGGATCAGCTCGCCGACGCCCCCGAGCGGGCCGGGTCCCGTGCACGCCACGGCCGTAGCGCGACCGCCGCTGCGGTCGTCACCCGCGCAGACCACGCCCGTGAACAGCCAGCCGACCGGCAGCGGCCACGGCATCCACACCGGCACCTGGGTGCGGTGCACCACGACATCGAGGGCCTCGACGCTGGGCGGGATCGCGGGCTGCAGCGGATGCACCGTCCCGTGCACGTCGCACTGCCAGGAATCGGCGAAGAGTCCGGGAGCCCTGACCCGGCCACCACACTTCGGGCAACTGGGTTCGCCCCTCATAGGGCCCCACGGTCCTACCCTCACCGCGCCACGTCAAGGACGATCACCCGTCCGGAGGGAAGCGGTTCACTCCCGGTCCCGGCGGGCCGCACCGGACAGAAGTAGATGTAGCTTGCATTCATTAGCCGCTCTAACTTACTATGTGCATATACCAACTATCTCCGTGAGGAGTGGAGGAAGACCATGGACCCCTTTGATGCGGGAGCCGGCGGCATCCTGCGCCAGCCGAAGGCCGTGTGGGCGACGGCGGGTGCTTCCGTCGTCGCCTTCATGGGCATCGGACTCGTGGACCCGATCCTGCCGTCGATCGCGAAGGGCCTGGACGCCACGGCCAGCCAGGTCTCCCTGCTGTTCACCTCCTACTTCCTGATCACCGCGATCGCGATGCTGGTCACCGGCTTCGTCTCCAGCCGTATCGGCGGCAAGAAGACCCTGCTGCTGGGCCTCGCCCTCGTCGTGCTCTTCGCAGGGCTCGCGGGCACCTCGGGCTCGGTCGCCGAGCTGGTCGGGTTCCGGGCCGGCTGGGGCCTCGGCAACGCCCTCTTCGTCTCCACCGCCCTCGCCGTCATCGTCGGCGCGGCGGCCGGCGGCAGCGCGGCGGCGATCCTGCTGTACGAGTCCGCCCTCGGCCTCGGCATGGCGTGCGGCCCGCTCCTGGGCGCCCTGCTCGGTGACGCCAGCTGGCGTTACCCGTTCTTCGGCACGGCGTTCCTGATGGCGATCGGCTTCCTGTGCGTCACGGTGTTCCTGAAGGAGCAGCCGAAGCCGGCCCGCAAGACGTCACTGCTCGACCCGATCAAGGCGCTCGGCCACGGCGGCCTGGCCTCGGCCGCGGCCTCGTCGTTCTTCTACAACTACACGTTCTTCACCGTGCTGGCCTTCACCCCGTTCGTGCTGGACATGACCCCGTACAAGTCGGGTGCCGTGTTCTTCGCCTGGGGTGTACTGCTCGCCGTCTTCTCGGTGTTCGCGGCCCCGCGACTGCAGGAACGGTTCGGTTCGCTGAAGGTGCTCGGCGGCTCGCTGGTGCTGCTCGCGGCCGACGTGCTCGTCCTCGGCTACGGCAACCACACCACGGCCATCGTCTGCACGATCCTGTCCGGCGCCTTCATCGGCGTGAACAACACGGTGTACACGGAGCTGGCGCTCGGCGTCTCGGACGCCCCGCGGCCCGTGGCGAGCGCCGGCTACAACTTCGTGCGCTGGTTCGCCGCCGCGGCGGCGCCCTTCTTCGCCCCGAAGATCGAGGAGTGGAGCAACATCCACATCCCGTTCGTGGTGGCGGCGGTGACCGCGGTGCTGGGCGCGCTCGTGGTCGTCGTACGGCGCAAGGCGCTCACCCACGAGGCGGAGGAACTGGAGCCGCGGCACGCGACCGAGGACAGCGTCGCCGTCTTCGCCAACTGACGCCTTCCGGCCACCGGTTGGTGAGCTTGCTCACCCGGCGGTCACTCCAGCGGGACGGATTTCCGGGACGGATCCCGGAGGTCCGTCCCGTTCGTCAGCCAGCGCTCCTGGAGGGCCTGGGCGCCGTGCACCCGCTTCCAGGCGGCCTCGTTGGGCGTCATGGGCAGCAGCGGCAGGAAACGGACCGGGTCGAGGGGCTCGTCGAGCTCCAGGTCCTCGACGAGTCCGCCCGGCTCGGCGACCAGGACCGAGGTGAACGGGGCGCCGGGCCACAGCGGTTCACCCACGTCGAGCGAGGCACCGGGGGCCACGATCACGCCCTCGACCTGCGGGGACGCGGCAAGCACGGCGAGCGGACGGAGCACCTTGTCGGTGTCGGCGCGCCCTGCCCGTACGGAGATGACCAGTTCGGCGCGCGGTCCCTGCACCGGGTCGGCGAGCATGGAGGCCGGGTCGCCCATCGGCTGGGCGGACATGCCGAGCGTGGCGTAGCGGACGACGTCCCCGTCGGTGAAGCGGAGCACCTCGACGCGGTCCGTGCCCAGAAAGGTGACCGCCGCGCGCGCGTCCGGCTCGCCCAGCGCGCCGCGCAACCGGGCCTCGACCAGAGGAAGAACATCAGCCATGCGGCGAGCATAGAACTCGTCACCACCGGGCAAAGCAGCGCCTTGACACTTCGGCCTGCTGCTAGTCTGGCCCGGTCGTCGGGGCAGCACGTAGAAACGTCGCGCATCGAGTCCCGACGCCTAGTGAGACTCCCTTACGGGAATGGATCGTCCCTCACGGGGGACCGGCCGGAGGAGGTGGGGCTGTCATGGATCGAAGTCGACCTGGTAGTACCACTCGTTCTTCCGGCCGCTGATGCAGCCTCTGTGACGTTCGGCAACCGCCGCCTCTCACGTTCGCGTCTTCGTGCGGAAGAGCACTTCGTTTCGTTTTTCCTGATCTGTCTGATCTGAAGCAGTAGCTGCAGCAGTACCTGAATCAGTGACGAAGTTCGCCACCGCGATGGTGCGGTGCTCCCCGCTTTGCGGACGTGCCAAACACACGAATTTGCGGACGTCCCCATTCCGGGTAGTTCCACCCGTCGCAGGTGCCCTTTGTCGCCCGTCACGAAGGAGCCTGCCATGTCGATGATCCGTGACCTGCGTGCCGCAGTACGCCCGTCGCGTCCCTCGCTGCGCAAGGACACCGGTGCGTACGACGCGACGCGCGACCCCTCGACACCCTCCGCCGTCGTCGACTGCGCGGTCTACCGCGACGGCCGTCGCGTGGTCACGCCGGCCCCGCTGAGTCCGCACGAGGCGATGCGCCAGGTGCGCCGCGACGGCGGGTTCGTGTGGATCGGTCTGCACGAGCCGAGCGAGGCCGAATTCTCCGGTATCGCGGGCGAGTTCGGACTCCACCCGCTCGCCGTCGAGGACGCCGTCCAGGCCCACCAGCGGCCCAAGCTGGAGCGCTACGACGACTCCCTGTTCACCGTCTTCAAGACCATCCACTACGTCGAGCACGACGAACTCACCGCCAACAGCGAGATCGTCGAGACCGGCGAGGTCATGTGCTTCACCGGCCGGGACTTCTTCATCACCGTCCGGCACGGCGGCCAGGGTTCACTGAGGGCGCTCAGGCACCGCCTCCAGGACGACCCCGAACTCCTCGCCAAGGGCCCCTCGGCGGTGCTGCACTCGATCGCCGACCATGTCGTCGACGGCTATGTCGCGGTCGCCGACGCGGTGCAGGACGACATCGACGAGGTGGAGACCGAGGTGTTCACGCCGGGCCGCGGCGGCAAGGTCTCACGCGGTGTCGACTCGGCGCGGATCTACCAACTCAAGCGTGAGGTACTGGAGTTCAAGCGGGCCGTCGCGCCGCTGCTGCGCCCCATGCAGCTGCTCAGCGAGCGGCCGATGCGGCTCGTGGACCCCGACATCCAGAAGTACTTCCGGGACGTCGCCGACCACCTCGCCCGCGTCCAGGAACAGGTCCTGGGCTTCGACGAGCTGCTCAACTCGATCCTCCAGGCCAACCTCGCGCAGGCGTCCGTCGCGCAGAACGAGGACATGCGGAAGATCACGTCCTGGGCCGCGATCGTCGCCGTACCGACGATGGTGTGCGGTGTCTACGGCATGAACTTCGACTACATGCCCGAGACCCACTGGAAGCTCGGCTACCCCGTGATCATGGCGATCACCGGGGTCATCTGCCTGGGCATCCACCGCACGCTCAAGCGCAACGGCTGGCTCTAGAGTGGCCGCCATGACAAGCGAGCTGCTGGACCGGGCCCTCGTCGAGGAGGCCACCAAGAAGTCCGGCCTCATCTGGGTCAAGGGGCCGGACGGCCCGGCCCGCGCCCTGTGGCACGTCTGGCACGACGGCGCGGCCTGTCTGGTCGGCGACGGGCCCGGCGAGCAGCCGCTCCCGGGGCTGGCCGACGCGGGCCCGGCCGAGGTGACCGTCCGCAGCAAGGACAAGGGAGGCCGGCTGGTCTCCTGGGCGGCGAGGGTCGTGGAACTCGCTCCCGGCTCCGAGGCGTGGCAGGCGGCCGTCGCCGAACTCAAGGGGAAGCGGCTCAACGCCCCCGACGGCGAGGCGATGACGGACCGCTGGTCCCGCGAGTGCCGGGTGCTGCGCCTGGAGCCGACCGGGGTCACGGCACCGCTGCCCGACGGTGACCTGGCCGAACCGCCGCTGCCGACACCGGCGACCACGCGTGAGCCGGTCCCCGCGGGTCTTCCGCGACTGCTGGTGAAGCGCCGCAAACGCGGCTAGGACGTCGGCAGTTGCCTGCCGTAGTCCACCGTCTCGTCCTTCTTCGGCTCGGTCAGGGCGAAGTTCTTGCCCCAGGCCGAGAAGGTCAGCGTGCCCGCGCCGCCCGCCCGTACCAGGCGCAGGGGGTACGGCTGACCCTCCAGCGAGACGTCCAGCGTGCCCCCGTCGCCCTCGGAGCCGGTAATCCGGATCGTGCGGGTACCCGCCTGTTCGTGGTGACCGTCGGTGCCCAGGGTGCCGTGAAGGGTCAGAAGCCCGTCGAGGAGAACGTCCTTGTCCGTGAAACCGCTGAACTTCTTGTACGCCGGGTCGCCCGACGGCACCTTCACGTACTTGCCGTCCAGCTTGTCCGCCGCCGCGTCCGGGTCCGAACCGTCGCCCTTGCCGTCCTCCTGCGTCCAGAAGCCCGCGTCGGCCTTCAGATACAGCTCCTCACCGATCCGCAGCAGTTGGAAGGTGTCCCCCTCCGCGGTGACCGATCCGGAGCCGCCGTCGGACTTCAGGCGCATGTCGAGCTTGTACGTACGCCCGCTGGTCACCACGTTCCCGGAAAGGCGCAGCGCGTCGGCGGACCCGGCGGCCGCCCGCGTCCTGGACTGGATCTGCGCGGCGGGCAGCTTGCCGACGCCGTTGGTGCCGGCGTCGGGGTCCTCGCTGCAGCCCGTCAGCCCCGTCCCCGTCACGATCAGGGCGCACACCCCGCCCACCAGCACGGCCCTGCGGGTACGGCCCTGGGGAATCGCAGTCACAGAGGGGGCTGCCTTTCTGACGAGGGTCCTTCAGCGGCGTACGGCAGCGTACCGGGGCCCGGGACCCCGGGCGGAGCCAGCCCGTCCAGACCGCCCACCAGGGCGTATCCGATCGGTACGGGCTAGCCTGAAGCCCTCCCGAGCGGGCAATCCGGACAACGACCGACGAACGAAACACCCCGTACGCAAAGGAAGCACAGCCATGGCAGCGGGAGCCCCCCGGATCTTCGTCTCGCACCTCGCCGGCGTCGCCGTCTTCGACCCCAACGGCGACCAGGTCGGCCGCGTACGCGACCTGGTCGTCGTGCTGCGCGTCGGGCGCCGGCCCCCGCGCGTGCTCGGCCTTGTCGTCGAACTGTCCACCCGGCGCCGCATCTTCCTGCCCATGACCCGGGTGACGAGCATCGAGTCCGGCCAGGTCATCAGCACCGGCGTGCTCAACGTCCGCCGCTTCGAGCAACGGCCCACCGAGCGCCTGGTCTTCGGCGAGCTCCTGGACCGGCGGGTCACCCTCGTGGAGACCGACGAACAGGTCACCGTCCTCGACGTGGCGGTGCAGCAGCTGCCGGCCCGCCGCGACTGGGAGATCCACCGCGTCTTCGTCCGCAAGGGCGGCAAGGGCGGGGCCTTCCGGCGCAAGGGAGAGGCGCTGACCGTCGAGTGGTCCGCGGTCACCGGCTTCACCCTGGAGGAGCAGGGACAGGGCGCCGAGAGCCTCCTGGCCACCTTCGAGCAGCTGCGCGCCGCCGACCTCGCCAACGTCCTGCACCACCTCTCCCCCAAGCGGCGCGCGGAGGTGGCCGCGGCGCTCGACGACGACCGGCTGGCCGACGTACTGGAGGAGCTCCCCGAGGACGACCAGATCGAGATCCTCGGCAAACTGAAGGCGGATCGGGCCGCCGACGTCCTGGAGGCCATGGACCCGGACGACGCGGCCGACCTGCTCTCCGAGCTCCCCACGGAGGAGCAGGAGCGGCTGCTGAGCCTGATGCAGCCCGGCGACGCGGCCGACATGCGGCGCCTGCTGGCCTACGAGGAGCACACGGCCGGCGGTCTGATGACGACGGAGCCGATCGTCCTGCGGCCGGACGCCACGGTCGCCGAGGCGCTCGCCCGCGTCCGCAACGCCGACCTGTCCCCCGCCCTCGCCGCCCAGGTCTACGTGTGCCGCCCGCCCGACGAGACCCCGACCGGCAAATACCTCGGCACCGTCCACTTCCAGCGCCTGCTGCGCGACCCGCCGTACACCCTGGTCAGCTCACTCGTCGACGACGACCTGCAGGCCCTGGACCCGGACGCGGCCCTGCCGGTCGTCGCCGGGTTCTTCGCGACGTACGACATGGTCGCGGCACCCGTGGTCGACGAGGCGGGGTCGCTGCTCGGCGCGGTGACGGTGGACGACGTACTGGACCACATGCTGCCGGAGGACTGGCGGGAGACGGAGTTCGACGCGGAGGGTGTGGCCCACCATGACGCCTGAGCGCGAGACCCCGAACCGCGAGCGCACCCCTTCCGGCGCCACCGCGGCCACCCGCCCGCGTGCCCGCCTCGACCAGCCCCGCCCGCCGCGCCGCCGGCTGCTGCCCGAGTGGGACCCGGAGGCGTTCGGGCGGCTGTCGGAGCGCATCGCGCGGTTCCTGGGCACCGGGCGGTTCATCGTCTGGATGACGGTCGTCATCATCGTGTGGGTGCTGTGGAACATCTTCGCGCCCGTCGACCTGCGCTTCGACCACTACCCGTTCATCTTCCTCACGCTGATGCTGTCCCTCCAGGCCTCCTACGCCGCCCCGCTGATCCTGCTCGCGCAGAACCGGCAGGACGACCGGGACCGGGTCAACCTCGAACAGGACCGCAAGCAGAACGAGCGGTCGATCGCGGACACCGAGTACCTGACCCGCGAGATCGCCGCGCTCCGCATCGGTCTCGGGGAGGTCGCGACCCGCGACTGGATGCGTTCGGAGCTCCAGGATCTGATGAAGGAGCTGGAGGCGCGGCAGCACGACGGGCATGTCGTATTCCCGGCAGAACGCCCGAATCGGCCGTCGGGACGTGACGTAGAAGACCGTTGAGAGCCGTACAGGGGTCGGTGCGCAGCCCCGTACCATCGTCGGTATGGCTAGCGAAGACGCGGTGCGCGCGGCATTGGCGACGGTGAACGACCCCGAGATCAACCGCCCCATCACGGAACTCGGGATGGTCAAGTCGGTCGGGATCGGCGCGGACGGAGCGGTCGCGGTCGCCGTCTACCTGACGGTTTCCGGCTGTCCCATGCGCGAGACGATCACGCAACGCGTGACCGACGCGGTCTCGGCCGTCGAGGGCGTCACCCGCGTCGACGTCACGCTTGACGTGATGAGCGACGAGCAGCGCAAGGAGCTGGCGACCGCGCTGCGCGGCGGCCAGACCGAGCGCGAGGTCCCCTTCGCCAAGCCGGGCTCGCTCACGCGCGTGTACGCGGTCGCCTCCGGCAAGGGCGGTGTCGGCAAGTCGTCGGTCACGGTCAACCTGGCGGCGGCGATGGCGGCCGACGGCCTCAAGGTGGGCGTGGTCGACGCCGACATCTACGGCCACTCGGTGCCGCGCATGCTGGGTGCCGACGGCCGTCCGACGCAGGTCGAGAACATGATCATGCCGCCGTCGGCACACGGCGTGAAGGTCATCTCGATCGGCATGTTCACACCGGGCAACGCGCCGGTGGTGTGGCGTGGCCCGATGCTCCACCGTGCCCTCCAGCAGTTCCTGGCGGACGTGTACTGGGGTGACCTGGACGTCCTGCTCCTGGACCTTCCCCCGGGCACCGGCGACATCGCGATCTCGGTGGCCCAACTGGTCCCGAACGCGGAGATCCTGGTGGTGACAACCCCGCAGCAGGCCGCCGCGGAGGTCGCCGAGCGCGCGGGCTCCATCGCCGTCCAGACCCACCAGAAGATCGTCGGCGTCGTCGAGAACATGGCCGGCCTGCCCTGCCCGCACTGCGGCGAGATGGTCGACGTCTTCGGCACGGGCGGCGGCCAGTCGGTCGCCGACGGCCTGACCCGCACGACCGGTGCGGCGGTCCCGGTCCTCGGCTCCATCCCGATCGACGTCCGCCTCCGCGAGGGCGGCGACGAGGGCAAGCCGGTCGTCCTGACCGACCCCGACTCCCCGGCGGGCGCGGCCCTACGGGGCATCGCGGGGAAGCTCGGGGGGCGGCAGCGGGGGCTTTCGGGGCTGTCCTTGGGGATCACCCCGAAGAACAAGTTCTGAGACGCACCTTGGTAAGACACACGTGAAAAGAGGCATTCCACGGGACAGGTAGGGTCCGTGGAATGCCGAGAGTCAAAGTCAGCGTCATCGTTCCCGTCTACAACACCGGGAAGTACGTCGACGAGTGCGCCCCGTCGCTGCTCGGGCAGAGTCTGCCCGCCGACGAGTACGAGGTCGTCTACGTCGACGACGGATCGACCGACGACACGCTGGCCCGGCTCCAGAAGATCGCCGCCGCACATCCGAACGTCCAGGTGCACACCCAGCCGAACTCCGGCTGGCCCGGCGCCCCGCGCAATCTCGGCATGCGGCACGCGAAGGGCGAGTACATCCAGTTCGTCGACCACGACGACACGCTCGGGCCCGAGGCCCTGGAGCGGCTGTACGAGCACGCGAAGCGGAACGACGCCGACGTGGTGCTCGGCAAGATGTCCAGCACGATGGTCCGGCCCCGGCGGCTGTTCCGGCACACGGTGGACGCCTGCACGATCGAGAACGACGAGCTCATGCAGAGCATGTCCCCGCACAAGATGTTCCGGCGCGCCTTCCTCGACGAGCACGGGCTGCGGTTCCCCGAGGGGCCCTGGATCCTGGAGGACCTGGCCTTCGTCAGCGCCGCCTATCTGAAGGCCGAGCGGATCTCGGTCCTCGCCGACTACCCCTGCTACTACTGGATGAAGCGGGACGACGGCGGCAACAACACCCAGCACCGCTTCAATCCGCGCCACGGCTTCTGGTCCAACTCCCGCACGATCGTCCGGCAGATCAAGGACGGCACGCCCCCGTCCGACGACGTCGACGCCCTCCAGAACCGTCTGCTGCACCGCATCTACCACGTCGAGCTTCTCTCCCGGACCCGTGAGCCCGAGATCCTCCGCGAGGACCCCACCGAGCAGCGGGAGCGGTTCGAGGCGGCCCGTCGGCTGGCCCTGGAGGAGTTCCCCGCCGCCGTGCGAGAGGGCCTGCCCGCCGTGTCGCGGCTGCGCGCCGAGCTGCTGGAGAGCGGTGACTTCGACGGAGCCGTGGCCCTCGCCGAGCGTGTCCGTGAGGTCAAGGCCCGCAGCACGGTCGGCGGACTGCGCTGGGAGGGCGGCCGGCTGGTCGCCGACGTCACGCTGGACCTGCTGCGCGGGGACGGCGAGCCGTTGGTCCTCGTCGAGCGGGACGGGAAGCAGTGGCTGGACCCGGAGCTGGTGGCCGGGGTGCCGGGGGCGGAGGACGGCTGGGAGGTCCGCGATCCGTTCCGGCTGGCGTACGCCGAGGTCGTGGTCAAGGACCGGGACCGTGAGGACTGGTGGTACCCGGAGGGCGACCTGGAGGTGCGTCTTGAGCCCAGCGGGGAGGGGCGGTCTCGGCTCGTCGCGTCCGGGCGGCTGCTGCTCGCCCCCGAACGGCTCGCGGGCGGGCGGCCGTTGGAGCGCGGGGTGCACGACGTGTGGGCGTTCGTCCAGCTGCTGGGCGTCGACCGGATGGTCCGCCTGACCGGTGACGGCACCCCGGGTGCCCCGGCCGCGGGCGCCGCACTGACCGGTGGGCGGCTCGCGCTGCCGTACTGGACGGGGAGCGGGCAGCTCGCCCTCGACGTGGACCAGCGTCAGCGCAGGCTCGGTTCCGACACGGCCGGTGCCGCCGCCGCGAACACCGCGCGCGGTGAGCGTTCGCTCCCGCTGCCGTACGTGGCGGCTGTGCCCTCCGGCGCCCCGGCTCGCGTCAAGGTCACCGTGTCCGCCCTGACGGTGACCGCCGAGCTGGTCCCCGGCGAGGACGGAACGACGGCGGCCCTGCGTCTTCCCGCCCGCCTCGGTCTCCCGGCCGGACGCCACCCGGTCAGCCTGCCGAAGTCGGACGCCCCGGTCGCCCACGCCGTCGTCCGCGACGGCACCCTGCTGCGGCTGGAGGGCCCGGCCCACGAGACCGGCACCGGGCGCCGGCTCCTCGACGCGGTCGCCGACAACCGCCAGGTCCGGCGGGTACGGCGACGGCTGGGCCGATAGGACGGACCGGCACGTGGGGCACCGCACGGCTCGCGGTGCCTCCGCCTGTCCTAGGCGTACGCGGAGATGTCCTTGATCATCGCGAACCCGAGGCCGTACGCGCTCATGCCTCTCCCGTACGCCCCCACGTGCACCCCCTCCTGCGTGGAGCCCGCGAGCACCCAGCCGAACTCCGACTCCCGGTAGTGGAAGGGCGTGGGCACCCCGTCCACCGGCAGGGAGAGCGTCGACCAGTCGGAGCCGTCGAGGTCGTCCGCCAGCACCCAGGCCGTCTCGGTCTGCTGGTCCAGCCAGTCGTCGCGCAGCGAGTGGTCCATCTGACCGGGCCACGTGAACGACAGCAGCCCCACCCCGGCCAGCCAGGCGGCGGAGGAGACGGACGTGGCCTCCAGCAGCCCCGTGCCGTCGGCGCTTCTGCGGGACGGGTTCGCGGCGACGGTCACGACGACCGCGAACTTCTCCTTCGGCTCACCCGTGGAACCCGCCTCGTTCTTCACGGACGGCTCGTCACCGTGTCCGATCGAGCCGTGCTCGACGGCCCCGTCGGCCGACGTGCCGACCTGCATCAGCCAGCGCGGCCCCGTGAACGCCTCGTCGAGGCCGTACCAGGGGAAGGGCGCCTGAAGGTAGCCGTCGACCGTGCGCCGGGCGGAGGGAACCTGCCGGCCGCCCTCCGCGGCCGGCGCCTGCGCGACTGCCCCACTCGTCGTCTCCATGTGCCGGACGCCTCCTACTAGCTCTGGTCGGACCGGACCGGGCCGCCCCCTTCGGGTGGCGTCGCTCGTGCACGTACGGCCCGCACAACAACTCGGCAGCATAGCCACACCGCTCCGAGCTGCCGGGAAACCGCCCGGCGCGCGGGGCGTGCGGGGGACTCGTTCAGGCCGTACAGAGGGTGGGAGAGATATGAAACGCGTCACGTACGACCTCGCCCACGACTCGCTGACGACGTCGTTCACGACGGAAAAGGCGCCCGCGAGCCGAACTGGCCAGTGGGCGCCTGCCGGTGGGGCGTACGGCTCAGGTGGCGTCCGCGTCGAAGGGCGGACGGTCCTGCTCGCCTGGCTCCTCGGCCTTCTTGGTCATGTCGATCCGGCCACCGGACTGCGACGAGGAGGAGGACGACGACGCCGTGTCCGTGCTGTGCACCGCGTCGGTGACCTCGGCCATCTCCTTCTTCAGGTCGAAGCCGTTGCGGATCTCCTTGAGGCCCAGTTCGTCGTTGTCCAACTGCTTGCGGATGAACGTCTTGGGGTTGAGGTCCTCGAACTCGAAGTCCTTGAACTCCGGTCCGAGCTCGGACCGGATGTCCTGCTTGGCGCTCTCCGAGAACTCGCGGATCTTGCGCACCGTCCGCATGACGTCCTGGATGACCTTCGGGAGCTTGTCCGGACCGAAGACGAGCACGGCGAGGACAACGAGCGTGACCAGCTCGAGCGGTCCTATGTCATTGAACACCTGAAGCTCCTTGCGATGTCCTCGGTCCTCGGCCCTCGGGTGGTCTGCGCGGTCTTCCGTGGTCCGGGCCGGGTCCACGGTACCTGCCGTTCCCGTACGACCGGTACTGTCCCGAGGGCTCCGAGTGTGGGCGGGCGGACGGTTTTCCGGGTTGTTTGCCTTGTGAAGCGGGGTTTGGAGCGGTATCTGTGAGGTTTCTGTTCATCGGACCTCTGACGGTTCTCATGCCATTCTCTTAGCCGCCGTCCGAGGATCCGAGCACCAGGGAGACGGTCCTCTCCCTGCCGCCGCGCCTCACGGTGAGTTCCAGGCGGTCGCCGGGACGATGAGCGCGGGTCCTGACGATCAGTTCGTCCGCGGAGTGCACACGGCGGTCGTCGACCGCGGTGATGATGTCGCCCGCCTCGATCCCGGCCCTGTCACCCGGGCCTCCCTCGGTCACGGCGGGGCCGCCGTCGTTGCCCCTGGCCCCCACGCAGGCGCCGTCACCGGTGTAGTCCATGTCGAGGGTGACGCCGATGACGGGGTGGGTCGCCCTGCCGGTGTTGATCAGTTCCTCCGCGACCCGCTTGGCCTGGTTGACCGGGATGGCGAATCCGAGGCCTATGGAGCCGGCCTGACCGCTTCCGGAGTCGGAGCCGTCGTCGGCGGAACGGATGGCGGAGTTGATGCCGACGACCCGGGCCCGGGAGTCGAGGAGCGGGCCTCCGGAGTTGCCGGGGTTGATGGGCGCGTCGGTCTGCAGGGCGTCCACGTACGACACGTCACTGCCGTCCCCGCTTCCGCCGCCGGCGGTGATGGGCCGGTCCTTCGCGCTGATGATGCCGGAGGTGACGGTGCCCTCCAGGTCGAAGGGGGCGCCGATGGCGACGACGGGGTCGCCGACCTGGACGTTGTCGGAGTTGCCGAGGGCCATGGGCTGCAGCCCGCCGACACCTCTGACCTCGACGACGGCGAGGTCGTACCCGCTGTCCCGTCCCACGACGGTCGCCTTGGCGGTGTCCCCGCTGTGGAAGGTCACCGATATCTCGCCGTCGGCCCCGGCAGGCTCCACGACGTGGTTGTTGGTCAGGATGTGTCCCCGGCCGTCCAGCACGAACCCGGTCCCGGTCCCGGACTCCGAGGCCCCGCTCACATGCAGGGTCACGACACTGGGCAGGGCCCGGGCGGCGATCCCGGCCACGCTGTCGGGAGCCCGCCGGCCGGACTCCCGCCCGGCCTGCGGCAACTGCACCACCTGGCCGCCGACACCGTTGCGCTCCAGATACGCCCCTACGGCCCCGCCGACACTGCCCGCGACGAGCGCGAGCGCCACGGCCGAGCCGAGCAGCTTCCGCCGCACGCGCCGGCGCAGTGCGTCCCTGGTGTCGACGAGTGAGCCGGTTTGTTGGAGAGCGGCGGGAACGGGGGCCCAGGGGTCGTAGTTCTGCCAGGGCGTGGGAGCGGGGGCAGGGGGTTCGCTCGGGGCTTCGGGGCCCCGGAGTGGTGATGCGGGGCTCACCGCGCCCTGCCGGAGCTCGGGCACCGTCGGATCGGGCGTGCCCGTGGGCGGGGGCCCCGATGCAGGCGGGCACGGGGGCCGAGGTGGTGTTGCCGGTGTCGCCGGGTCGTGGGCGGGGGGCGACGCGGGGGCAGACGGTCCGCTCTGGGATTCAGGGGCCCAAAGCAGTGACGCGGGGCTCACCGCGCCCTGCCGGGCCTCGGGCACCGTCGGATCGGGCGTGCCCGTAGGCGGGGGCCCCGATGCAGGCGGGCACGGGGGCCGAGGTGGTGTCGCCGGTGTCGCCGGGTCGTGGGCTGGGGTGGCTGTGGGGTGTTGGACGGGCGGGGCGGGGGCCCAGGGGCCCGGTACGCCGTACGGCGGAGTGCTGGTGGACTCGGAGTCGCGCGGGCGCTCGGGAGGGCCCTCAGCGGGCGGAACGGGCCCTTCCGGGGCGGGGGCGGGGGCGGGGGCCGAGCGTCCAGGGGCCGCGAGCTCGAAGTCGCCCTCCCCGATGGCTCTCGCTCCCGGCGCCGGGAGCGGGAAGTCCGTGTCCGTGTCCGCTCCGTGGGCAACCGGCGGCTGCTCCAGGTCACTGTCCACGTCACGCGGGGCCATGAGCTCGTAGTCGCCGTCCGAGTCCGCCGTCCCACCGCGCGGGGTCCGGAGTTCGCCCGTCTCAGCGCCGGTCGGCGCATCCGCGTGAGCTCTCGCCTCGACGTCTCGATCGTCCTCGAAGCCCGTCACGCCCGACGCCGCATCCTCCGGAGCCCTCAGTTCGAAGTCCCCCGTCTCAGCGCCGGTCGGCGCATCCGCGGGAGCTCTCGCCTCGACGTCTCGATCGTCCTCGAAGCCCGTCACGCCCGACGCCGCATCCTCCGGAGCCCTCAGTTCGAAGTCCCCGTCCGGACCCGTCACCCCCGGTGCCGGCCCGGACTCCCTCTGCGGCCTGGGTCGGCTCCACCATTTCGCCTTCGTGGGCTTCCCCTCGTCCATGCTCTCCCCACAGCTGACCGGCCGCGGTTCGCGGCGCGTCGACCTACCTGTGGATTCAACCAGGTTCACGCGCCGCGGAGCAGGGATCCGGTCAGCGGGCGGTGGCGGGGGGAGTGGGCGCGGACGTGGTGCGGGGGACGGGTGCGGTGAGGAGACCGGTGGTGGTGAGGTCCGGGGTCCCGGACCAGGACGTCAGGGTGAGCGGCGGGGTGGCGCTGAGCGGACGTATGAGAGGGGACATCGCGGCGGCACCCGCGACCACCGGCGCCGTGAGGCTGTGCACGACCGCATCCTGGACCTGCGCGGGAATCCCCGGCAGCAGCTTCGCGGACGCCTCGGTCGGGGCGACCGCCGCGTCACCGAACGCCCGCTGTCCCTCTTCCTGCGCGAGTTGCGGACTGACGCCACGGCGCCGCTGGTTCTCCGGCACCGCCGCCCCCGTGCCCGGGGTGCGTGCCGGGGTCACATTGCTGCCGGCGCCGGTACCGCCGCGGGCGTCGCTGGTGTCACCCGGCGCCACGGTGGTGACGCCGCCCAGCGCGATCGCGGCCAGCGACACCGCTCCGGCGGCGACGAACGCGAACCTCATACCGCGCGAGGCCGAACGCTCGGCCTCGTGACGGCTGACGTCATGGATGCGGAAGCCCCGGCCGGCGGACGGCGGGAGCACCGGGGCGTGCGGACGGGAGGGGACGTAGTCGAATGCGAAGCGCTCGCCACGTCTCACGCCGAAGACTCCGGCGGCGCCGGGTCGTCCCGACAGTCCTCCGTTGAGTCCTCCCCCGCCGAACGGCGAGCTGTCGCCGTCCTCCGGACCACCCCCCGGCAACCCCTGGAGGCGGGCCAGGAAGCTTTCCGAGGGCGGTGGCGGGGCGGCCTCCGCGAAGACGTTCTTCAGGCGGCGCTGGGCGTCCGCCTCCGCCTTGCACCTCGGACAGGTGGCGAGATGCGCGAGGACACGCTCACGCGTGGCATGACCGAGCTCGCCGTCCACCAGGGCGGCGAGTCGGTCTCCCAGATGCTGGTCCGCGAGGCTTCCCTCGCCGGGTTTGGGCAGTGATCCACTCACGCGGTCGCGCCCCCTCCTCCCAGCGCGGGAACCCGGGCCATGAAGGAGCGTCGCTCGGCACGGGCCTCAGGGGAACGGTGCGCAAGGGCCTTGCGCAGCTGGGAACGGCCGCGGTGGATCCGTGAGCGGACCGTACCGAGCTTGACTCCCAGGGTCGCGGCGATCTCCTCGTACGACAGTCCTTCGATGTCGCACAGGACGACCGCGGCACGGAACTCCGGCGCGAGGGTGTCGAGGGCCTGCTGGACGTCCGCGTCGAAGTGGGCGTCGTTGAAGATCTGCTGGGGCGACGGCTCGCGGCTGGGCAGTCGCTCGGCCGCGTCCTCGCCGAGGGCGTCGAAGCGGATGCGCTGCTTGCGGCGGACCATGTCCAGGAAGAGGTTGGTGGTGATGCGGTGCAGCCAGCCCTCGAAGGTGCCCGGGGTGTAGGTGGACAGCGAGCGGAAGACGCGGACGAAAACCTCCTGCGTGAGGTCCTCGGCGTCGTGCTGGTTGCCAGTGAGGCGGTACGCGAGGCGGTAGACACGGCCGCTGTGCGTGCTGACGATCTCCTCCCAGGTGGGCGGAGTCCACGCCTGCCCGTCCGCGTCGGTGGCGAAGGTCGCGGTCTGGGCGTAGTCGCCGGCGTGGCTGCTGTCAGCGGTGTTGTTCACGGATTTGGGCCTGCCTGCCGATCCGAGGAAGCGCCTCAGCACTCCCCCACGATCTCCGGACGCGGCCACACCTCCCCTGTCGGCTCTGGTTGTCTCCAGTGGAGCCCCTACCATAGCCACCTCGCCCGTTAGCTCCGGATAAGCGGTTTTACGAGAATTTGATCTGGGCTGATACCACTCGGGCGTCTGCGTCAGCAGTTGCTCGAGGGCCCGCTCGGCTTCGTGATCCAACTGTGTCCCCCCGGGTGCGTCTCCACCCCTCTAAACGCCCGGTCCCATCTGCGGGTTCCCGACGCCAACGGATACAGTCACGCCCAGGCAACCACGGGGCAAGGAGAGGGTTATTACCGGCAACCGGCAGACGAGCTGGGCGTTCTCCGACGCCTACGTCGCCGAGGACGAAGTCCTGCGCTGGGCCCGCGACCGGGCCCGTGAGGCGGGGCTGCGCTCGGTGTCGCCCGGCGCGGGCGCGGCGCTGCGGTTGCTGGCCGCCTCCGTGGACGCCAAGGCCGTCGCCGAGATCGGTACCGGCACCGGTGTCTCCGGCATTCATCTGCTGCACGGGATGCGCCCGGACGGGGTGCTGACCACCGTCGACCCCGAGCCGGAGCACCAGCAGTTCGCCCGCCAGGCCTTCCGCGCCTCCGGTTTCGCCAGCAACCGGGCCCGTTTCATCCCGGGCCGCGCCCTGGACGTCCTGCCCCGCCTCGCCGACGCCGGCTACGACCTCGTCTTCTGTGACGGCGACCGGCAGGAGGTCATGGACTACCTCGCTGAATCGTTGCGCCTGCTGCGTCCGGGTGGGCTCGTCGTCTTCGAGGGTGTCTTCGCCAACGGCCGCACCGTGGACTCGGGGCCCCAGCCCACGGAGGTGGTCCGCCTCAGGGAGCTGCTGCGGGCCGTACGCGAGAGCCAGGAGCTGGTGCCGTCACTGCTGCCGGTGGGTGACGGACTGCTGTGCGCGGTCAAGCGCTGAGCACAGCGGGCCGGTAGGACGAGAGCGGCCGGGACTGTTCGAACGGACGGGGCGCGAGTGCCGTGGGAACCCCGCGGAATCCGGCCTGCGAGCGGTGGAAACCCGGACGAGGGCCGTACGGCCATCCGTGGAGCCGCCCGGGCAGACGGCTGCCCCGGCACCATGTGCGATGCCGGGGCAGCCGAAAGACTATGGTCGCTCCCGCGTCAGCCGACGACCTTCTTGAGGGCGTCACCGAGCGCGTCGGCCTCGTCAGGGGTCAGCTCGACGACGAGCCGCCCGCCGCCTTCGAGCGGAACGCGCATGACAATGCCCCGCCCCTCCTTGGTCACCTCGAGCGGGCCATCGCCCGTCCGCGGCTTCATGGCCGCCATGCTCGTTCCCCTTCCTGAAACCAGCTCATCGTCAAAGCCGACGGCCCCGGGAAAGGGCGCGCGTCCAAGTGGGACACGTGGCACCGGCATCGAACACATTGCTTCCAGGCCATTATCCCGCATGGCAGGACCCGATGACCAACATCAGTCGGCATCGCTTGGGCAACGCGCGCGAGCAAAACCACTCAATTCGGCGATGTGGCTGCGATACTCCGCCGCCGCAACGGATCCCGGCCGACCGAATACGCGTCCGGATTCTTTGACGCAGGTCACACGTCCGGTCCGGTCCGCGGACGACGATCTCCGCCATGCTGTCCTTCGGACAACGGATGCAACGGACACACCGGAGGGGACACGCCATGGCCGACACCGTGCTCTACGAGGTGAGCGACGGACTCGCGACCATCACGCTGAACCGGCCCGGGGCGATGAACGCGCTCGACATCGCCACGAAGGTCGCGTTGCGGGAGGCCGTGGAGTCGGCGGCCTCGGACGACGCCGTACGGGCCGTGCTGCTCACCGCGGCCGGGGAGCGGGCGTTCTGCGTGGGGCAGGACCTCAAGGAGCACATCGGGCTGCTGCTCCAGGGGTCCGACGTCGTCATGAGCACGGTCAAGGAGCACTACAACCCGATCGTTCGGGCGCTGACGGAGATGCCGAAGCCGGTGGTCGCCGGGGTGAACGGCGTCGCGGCCGGGGCCGGATTCGGGCTCGCGCTGGCCGCGGACTACCGGGTGGTCGCGGACACGGCCGCCTTCAACACGTCGTTCGCGGGAGTCGCGCTGACCGCGGACTCCGGGATCTCCTGGACGCTGCCGCGGGTGGTGGGGCCGGGAAGGGCCGCGGATCTGCTGCTCTTCCCCCGGACCGTCTCGGCCCAGGACGCGTACGAGCTGGGGATCGTGAACCGACTCGTGCCGTCGACCGAGCTGCCCGCGGAGGCGGAGAAGGTGGCGCGGGCGCTGGCCTCGGGGCCGACGGTGGCGTACGGGGCGATCAAGGAGTCGCTCGCGTACGCCCTGTCGCACACCCTGTCGGAGACGCTGGAGAAGGAGGACGAGCTGCAGTCCCGGGCCGGGGCCTCCGAGGACCACGCGACCGCCGTACGGGCGTTCGTGAACAAGGAGACGCCCGAGTTCTCGGGACGGTGAGCTCGGTGGGGGCTGCGGGTCCGTGGTGGCCGGCCGCCCCCTAGGAAGCTCTGGACACGCAGGTCCGCAGGTGGTCGTTGACCAGGCCGCAGGCCTGCATCAGGGCGTACGCCGTCGTCGGGCCCACGAAGCGCAGGCCCCGTTTCTTCAGGGACTTCGACAGGGCCGTCGACTCCGGGGTGACCGCCTGGACGTCGCCCAGCGTCTCGGGGACCGTGGGGGAAACCGGCACGTGGCTCCAGATCAACTCGTCCAGCTCGCCCGGCGCCCAGTCGGCCAGCACGCGTGCGTTGGCCATGGTCGCGTCGACCTTGGCGCGGTTGCGGATGATGCCGGGGTCCAGGAGCAGGCGGTCCCGGTCGGCCTCGCCGAACGTCGCCACCTTGGCGATCTCGAAGCCCGCGAAGGCGGCGCGGAAGCCTTCGCGGCGGCGGAGGATGGTGATCCAGGACAGGCCGGACTGGAACGCCTCCAGGCTCAGCCGTTCGAAGAGGGCGTCATCGCCGTGGACCGGGCGGCCCCACTCCTCGTCGTGGTAGGCCACGTAGTCCGGCGTGGACAGGGCCCAGGGGCAGCGCAGCGCGCCGTCCGGGCCGGCCAGGGCGGCACCGGAGGTCACTGCTGCTCCCCGAAGCCGAGCCCGTGGCCGTTGCCGTTGCCGTTGCCGTGATCGTGGCCGAGGCTCTGATCGTGGTCCGGCTTCTGCATGGAGAGGTGCGTGGCGGCCTGGGCGCCGGCCAGCGCGGACTCCAGGTCGGCGATCCGTGCGTCCCGCTCGGCGAGCTCCGCGCCGAGGCGGCCCAGCACGTCGTCCACGTCGGCCATGCGGTAGCCGCGGGCGGTGAGCGGGAAGCGCAGGTTCTCGACGTCGGCGCGGTCCACAGGACGGTCGGGCGGCAGGGGGTCCTGGAGCCGCTCCGGGGCGACGTCCGACAGCGGGCCGTCGCTCTCGCCACCGCCCACCACGGCGAGCGTCACCGCGGCGACCACGACCGCGAGCGCGATGACCAGGAACAAGAACATAACCATCGCTGAGGTCCCCATGGTCCCAGCCGGCGGCCGGCCGCCGGCGTCGAATGTGTCAGGGTCCGATCGTGCCATGCGAGTCTGACAGTTAGGGTCGCAGGCGGCCGCAGACGCCGAACACACAGACGGACGAAGTGAGGTCACAGGTGATGCTCAGGCTGGGCAGGCGCGAGTTCGACGCGCACGAGCCGGTGATCATGGCGATCGTGAACAGGACGCCCGACTCCTTCTACGACCAGGGAGCCACCTTCCTCGACGAGCCCGCTCTCGCGCGCGTGGAGCAGGCGGTGGCCGAAGGGGCCGCGATCATCGACATCGGCGGCGTCAAGGCCGGGCCGGGGGAAGAGGTCTCCGCGGCGGAGGAGGTCCGGCGGACCGTCGGCTTCGTGGCGGAGGTGCGGCGGCGTTTCCCGGATGTCGTGATCAGCGTCGACACCTGGCGGGCCGCTGTCGGTGAGGCCGTCTGCGAGGCGGGCGCGGATCTGCTCAACGACGCGTGGGGCGGGGTCGATCCGGGGCTCGCGGAGGTCGCCGCGCGGTACCGGGTGGGGCTGGTGTGCACGCACGCCGGGGGCGCGGAGCCGCGTACCCGGCCGCATCGCGTGACGTACGACGACGTGATGGCCGACATCCTGCGGGTGACCGTGGGGCTGGCGGAGCGGGCGGTCGCGCTGGGCGTACCCAGGGAGTCCGTGATGATCGATCCCGGGCACGACTTCGGGAAGAGCACGCGGCACAGTCTTGAGGCGACCCGGCGGCTGGGGGAGATGGTCTCGACGGGGTGGCCGGTGCTGGTGTCGCTGTCCAACAAGGACTTCGTGGGCGAGACCCTGGACAGGCCGGTGAAGGAGCGGGTGGTCGGGACGTTGGCGACGACTGCCGTGTCCGCCTGGCTGGGGGCTCAGGTGTACCGGGTGCACGAGGTCGCCGAGACGCGGCAGGTGCTGGACATGGTGGCGTCGATCGCGGGGCACCGGCCTCCGGCGGTCGCCCGGCGGGGGCTGGCGTAGGGGCCGGCGTAGGGTTTTTCTCGCCCCCGCCGCCCCTACCCGTCCCGTCCTCCGGGGGCTCCCCCCCCGGGCCCCCGCTCCTCAAACGCCGGAGGGGCTGAGTTTCAGCGGCCCGCTTCCTTCGACACCAGGGCCACCGCCTCGTCCACGTCGTCCGTCACGTGGAACAGGAGCAGGTCCTTCTCCGACGCCTTGCCCTGGGCGACCAGCGTGTTCTTGATCCAGTCGATCAGTCCGCCCCAGTACTCGCTGCCGAAGAGGACGATCGGGAAGCGGGTGACCTTCTGGGTCTGGACGAGGGTCAGCGCCTCGAAGAGTTCGTCGAGGGTGCCGAGACCGCCGGGCAGGACCACGAACCCCTGCGCGTACTTCACGAACATCATCTTGCGGACGAAGAAGTAGCGGAAGTTGAGCCCGATGTCGACGTAGGTGTTGAGCCCCTGCTCGAAGGGGAGCTCGATGCCGAGGCCGACGGAGGTGCCCTTCGCCTCGCAGGCGCCCTTGTTGGCCGCCTCCATGGCACCCGGGCCGCCGCCGGTGATCACGGCGAAGCCGGCCTCCACGAGACCTCGGCCCAGCCGCACCCCGGCCTCGTACTCCGGGGAGTCCGCGGGCGTCCGGGCCGAGCCGAACACGCTGATGGCGGGCGGGAGTTCGGCGAGTGTGCCGAAGCCCTCGATGAACTCCGACTGGATGCGCAGCACGCGCCAGGGGTCGGTGTGGACCCAGTCCGAGGGGCCGCCCGCGTCCAGCAGACGCTGGTCGGTCGTGCTCGCCGTGACCTGTCCCCGCCTGCGGAGGACAGGTCCCAGGCGCTGCTCCTCCGGCGGCTGCTTCTTGCCCTCGGGGTTCCCGGTAGCCATGTGCGCTCCCTCCGCTTGCCTGTCTTTCCATCTCAGCGTAGATCTACGCGGGTTACGGAGGGGGGACGTACGCGTGTCCGCCATGAACCGCCCACCGGCGCACCGCGGTCCTACGACGTCAGCCAGGCCCGCAGCCGCGACTCCGCCTCAGGGATCTGCGACACCTTGACCCGCTCGTCCACCTTGTGCGCGAGCAGCGGTTCACCAGGGCTGTAGTTCACCGCGGGCACGCCGAGCGCGCTGAAGCGCGACACGTCCGTCCAGCCGAACTTGGGGCGGGCCACGCCGCCGACCGCGGTCATGAAGGCCTGCGCGACGGGGTGGGTGAGGCCGGGGCGGGCACCGCCGGTGTGGTCGTCGACGACGAACTCGTCGACCCCGCAGTCCGCGAAGTAGTCCCGGACGAAGGCCTCCGCCTCGGCCTCGCTGCGGTCGGGCGCGTAACGGAAGTTGACCGTCAGGGTGCAGGAGTCGGGGATGACGTTCGTGGCCACGCCGCCCTTCACGCCGACCGCGTTGAGGCCCTCGTGGAACTCCAGCCCGTCCACAACCGGCTTGCGCGGCTCGTAGGCCGCCAGCTTCGCGAGGGCCGGGGCCGCCTTGTGGATCGCGTTGGAGCCCATCCACGCGCGCGCGGAGTGCGCCCGCTCTCCCTTGAACGTCAGCAGCACCCGCAGGGTTCCCTGGCAGCCGCCCTCGACCTGGTTGTCCGTGGGCTCCAGGAGGACCGCGAAGTCGCCCTCCAGCCACTCGGGATGGGCCTCGGCCACATGTCCCAGGCCGTTGAGGTGGGCAGCGACCTCTTCGTTGTCGTAGAAGATGAAGGTGAGGTCGCGGTTGGGCTCGGGGACGGTGGCCGCGATGCGCAGCTGGACCGCGACCCCGGACTTCATGTCGCAGGTGCCGCAGCCCCAGAGGTAGCCCTCGTCGTCGAGGCGGGAGGGGACGTTGCCCGCGATGGGCACGGTGTCGATGTGGCCGGCGAGGATGACGCGTTCCGCGCGGCCGAGGTGCGTGCGGGCGACGACGTTGTTGCCGTGGCGGTCGACCGTCAGGTGCGGCAGGGCGCGCAGGGCGCTCTCGATCGCGTCCGCGAGGGGCTTCTCGGTGCCGCTCTCGGAGGGGAAGTCGACGAGCTGCGCGGTGAGCTGAGCTGCGTCCAGCGAAAGGTCAAGAGGGGTGTCGGCCATGCTCCCGACCCTAACGTCCCCTGCGGCGGAGCTCACTGGCCCCGGCGGGCGCAGAGGTCTCAGTACTCTCCAGTATCTTGTCCGGATGCCAGAGCTGTCGCCTCCTACTCGCAAGCGCCGTGGCCGCCGCCTCCTCCGTTTCGGGGCGGCCCTCGTGGTCCTGTGTGCGGTCGCCGGATACCTCGTGGTGCAGTACGTCACGGGAGGCTCACACGGGCCGGGATGCACGGTCGTCTCGGGCAAGGAGGACGGGCCGTCCTACGACTTCACGCCGGAGCAGGCGGTGAACGCGGCGACGATCACCGCCGTGGGCACCGGGCGCGGGCTGCCCGAGCGGGCCGTGGCCATCGCGCTGGCCACCGCGATCCAGGAGTCGGGGCTGCGCAACATCTCGCACGGCGACCGTGACTCGCTCGGCCTGTTCCAGCAGCGCCCCTCGCAGGGCTGGGGCACGCCGAAGGAGATCCTCGACCCGACGTACGCGGCGGGCGAGTTCTACAAGCACCTGGTCAAGGTGGACGGCTACCGGACCATGCCGCTGACCGAGGCCGCGCAGCGCGTGCAGCGCAGCGGCTTCCCGGAGGCGTACGCGAAGCACGAGCCGGACGCCAGGCTGCTCGCCGCCGCCCTCACCGGCACCTCGGCGGCCACCCTGACCTGTGACGGCCGCCAGGACGGCACCCAGACCGCCGCCACCGGCCCGGACGCGGTGCGGTCGGCTCTCGTACGGGACTTCGGGCGGGACGCGCTGGAGACGACCGCCGCGGAGGTGGGCGGCAAGGCGGCACCGAGCCCGACGCCCACCACGACCGACCCGCGCACCGTGACCCTTCCCGTGCGGAAGGACACCGGTCCGGGTTCCGGAAGGACCCTCACCGAACGCGGCTGGCAGCTCGCGCACTGGGCCGTCGCCAACTCCTCCGCGCTGCGCATCGAGCGGGTCTCGTACGCCGGGCGGCAGTGGACCGCCGGGAACACGGACAGCCAGTGGCGGCCGGCGGGCAGCGAGGCGGCCACGGCGACCGTACGGATACTGACGGCACGGTAGTTCGGAAGATCACCTGGAAGGGTCACGTCCGCCTGCTGTCGGAGCGGGTGTGCGCAGGTTTTCGCCACGTCACCCCCGTATCCGCCAAAACCCTTGCGAACAAAGGGCTGCGTGGATTCGGCGGACTTTCAGACCGGTAGCTTTTTGCCCGTTTTTATCCGCAGGTGATAATGCGACGCATTACCAACTCTTTGCGTTGCGCCTCCGCAACCTTCCTCGGCTTCGAGCGGTAGTCACGGCGTCCTAGCAACGTTTCCCCTCGAAGGAGCAACATGTCCCTCCCCCTGACCCGCAGGATCGCCCGCGCCGCGCTGCTCGTCGCTGCGGGAGCGGCAGCCGGGGTCGGTGCGGCCGGCTCCGCCAGTGCGGCCCCCGCCACGCTGCCCGCCGCCCCGAACCTCGGCGGCCTGACCGCCATGGACGGGGCGCACGTCGGCAACACCGTGGACGGCGCGACGCAGAACCTGACCGGGACCGCGGGCAAGACCGGTGGAAAGACGGTCGAGAAGGCGGTGCCGTCCGCGGGCAAGACCGGCGGCAAGGCCGTGAAGAAGGCGGCGCCGGCCGCGCAGAAGACGGCGGGCGAGGCCGCCGGTTCCGCCGGGGGCCTCCTCGGGGACACGACGTCCACCGCGACGAAGGGCGGCCTGCCGACCGACTCCCTCACCAAGGGCGGTGGCCTGCCTGCGGCGGACACCCTGCCGGTGAAGAGCCTGCCGCTCGGCTAGCAGCTGCCGTACACGGCGAAGGGGCCCAGGAGATTCCTGGGCCCCTTCGCCATACACGTAAAGGATCTACGCCAGACGCTCCACGGCCGCACGCACGCGCTCGTCCGTCGCCGTCAGGGCCACGCGTACGAAGTTCTCGCCCGCCTCGCCGTAGAAGTCCCCCGGCGCCACCAGGATGCCCAGGTCGGCCAGGTCGGCGACGGTCGACCAGCAGGTCTCGTCCCGTGTGGCCCACAGGTAGAGGCTGGCCTCGCTGTGCTCGATGCGGAAGCCGTGCTTCACCAGCGCCTCGCGCAGCAGCGCCCGGCGGGCCGTGTACCGCTCCCGCTGCTCACGGACGTGGGTGTCGTCGCCCAGGGCCGCCACCACCGCGGCCTGGGTCGGCGCCGGCGTCATCATGCCGCCGTGCTTGCGGATCTCCAGGAGGGGCGCGAGGACGGCCGGGTCGCCCGCCAGGAAGGCCGCGCGGTAGCCCGCGAGGTTCGACCGCTTCGACAGGGAGTGCACGGCCACGAGGCCGTCGTAGGAGCCGCCGTTGACGTCCGGGTGCAGGACGGAGACCGGGTCGGCCTCCCAGCCCAGCTCCAGGTAGCACTCGTCGGAGAAGATCAGGATGCCGTGGGACCGCGCCCAGGCCACGATCCGGGTGAGCTCGTCCTTGGACAGGACCTTGCCGGTCGGGTTGGACGGGGAGTTGAGCCACAGGAGCTTCAGGCCCGCCGGGTCCAGCTCGGTCGGGTCGTCGTACACCTCGTACTCGGCGCGGGCCAGGCGCGCGCCGACCTCGTACGTCGGGTAGGCCAGGCGCGGGTACGCGACCCGGTCGCCGGGGCCGAGGCCCAGCTGGGTGGGGAGCCAGGCGACGAGTTCCTTGGAGCCGACGATCGGCAGGACGTGGCGGTGGGTGATCCCGCGGGCGCCCAGGCGGCGCTCGACCCAGCCGGTGATCGCGTCACGCAGGGCAGGGGTCCCCCAGACCGTCGGGTAGCCCGGGGAGTCGGCCGCGTCGATCAGGGCCTTCTGGACGAGGTCGGGGACCGGGTCGACGGGGGTGCCGACCGACAGGTCGACGATGCCTCCGGGGTGCGCGGCGGCCGTCTTCTTGTACGGCTCCAGCTTGTCCCAGGGGAAGGCGGGAAGGCGGTCGGAGACTGCGGACACGGCGTTCGGCTCGCTTTCGGGTCGTACGGAGGACACCGTCGCACGGAAACACTTCGGTCCCGCAGGCCACGATCGGGGAGACGATCAGGCCGTACGGGACCGAGGCGGCACGGAAAGGTGCCGGCTGATCAGGCCTGCGGCGGCAGCGCGGCGATGAACGGGTGGTCCCGCTCGATCAGGCCCAGCTTGCTGGCGCCGCCGGGCGAACCGAGCTCGTCGAAGAACTCGACGTTCGCCTTGTAGTAGTCCTTCCACTCGTCCGGAGTGTCGTCCTCGTAGAAGATCGCCTCGACCGGGCAGACCGGCTCACAGGCACCGCAGTCGACGCATTCGTCCGGGTGGATGTACAAGGACCGGGAGCCCTCGTAGATGCAGTCGACCGGGCACTCTTCGATGCACGCCTTGTCCTTCACGTCGACACAAGGCTGCGCGATGACGTAGGTCACGCTGTCGTTCCTCCTCCATAGGGCGCTGGCGGGCCTCCTCAGGCTCCGCCGCCTGGCGCGCGGGAGCGCGGCGTCGTCGATGCCCGCCCCTAGTATCTCCGTTCCTGGGCATGATCCGAACAGGAGGGGTGAACTGACCTGTGGAAATCTCTGCCGGCGGACGTCTCGTCGTCCGCATCTCCCCAGCTGACGTGGGCAAACGAGTGTCCGTGCGGTGTCTGGACGAAACCGGCGTCACCCAGGAGAAGTTCACCGACACGGTGGGTGTTCTCACATCATGGGACGACGGTGTGCTGATGATCACGCGCCGCGACGGCCGAGGCGTCCGCATTCCGGAATCCGCGCTGGTGGCGGGCAAGGTCGTGCCCGCGGAGCCGGCCCGTCGCCGGGGACCTGCCGCCTCGTACCCGGAACTGGCCCGGATCGCCGCACGGGGCTGGCAGCCGGTGGAGAGCGAGCTGCTCGGCGAGTGGGAGCTGCGTGCCGCCTCGGGGTTCACCCGCCGCGCCAACTCCGTCCTCCCGGTCGGCGACCCCGGCATGCCGCTCGACGGGGCCCTGACCGCCGTACGACGCTGGTACGGCGACCGCGGGCTGCCCGCGTACATACAGACCGCGACCGGCGCCGCCGGCACCCAGGAGGTGCTGTGCGCGGAACTGGAGGCGCGGGGCTGGACGCGGGAGGTGACGGCGGAGTTGTGGACCGGGGCGCTGGCGCCGGTCGCCGACCGGTCCGGTGACGGCGTGGTCCTGTCCCGGGAGGCCGACGCGGACTGGCTGGCGCGCTATCAGCGCAAGGGGGTGAGCGAGGTGGCGCTGCGGGTGCTGGGCGCCGGTCCCTCGGTGTGGTTCGCCACCGTCCCCGGTGCGGACGCGCCGGCCGCGATCGGGCGGTGCGTCGTCGACGGGCGGTGGGCCGGGTTCGCCGCGGTCGAGGTGGATCCCTCGCTACGGCGACGGGGGCTGGCCTCGACCGTGATGGCCGCGCTGGCCCAGCGGGCGCTGGACGAGGGGGCGTCGGCCGCGTGGCTCCACGTCGAGGCCGACAACGCCGGTGCGCGGGCGCTGTACGAGCGGATGGGGTTCGCCGCGCATCACGCCTACCACCACTACCGCGAGCCGGACGTCTCCGGCGGCTCGCGGTAATAGCGATCTCCGCGAAAGGGCACGAGCCAGCTATGCGTCCCCCGAATCCGCCCCCGCCCGAACGGTCCGCCGCGCTGCGGAGGCGGTTCGCCGAAGAGGCGCGGTCCGAGCGGCCCGATCTGTCCGCACTGTGTCTGCTGGTGGGGGCGCAGGCGGACGCGGCGCTCGACGAGACCGGCATCGACGCGGCGCAGGTCGAACTGGACCGGCTGGCCGGGCAGTTGCCGTTCCGGCCGGGTGGGCCGCGGTCGTGGGCGGTGTCCCTGCGGGAGCTGCTCGGGGACGGGTGCGGGTTCCACGGGGCGCCCGTGGACTATCAGCGGCTGGAGTCCTCGCTGCTGCACGAGGTGCTGGCGCGGCGGCGTGGGTTGCCGATCCTGTTGTCGGTGGTGTGGATGGAGGTGGCCCGGCGGGCGGGAGCTCATGTGTACGGGGTCGCGCTGCCGGGGCATTTCGTCGTGGGGTTCGGGCCGCCGCAGGAGCAGGTGCTTGCCGATCCGTTCGACGGGGGGCGGGTCTTGAGCGGGGGCGACGCGGAGTTGCTGGTCGCCGGGGCGACGGGGGGTTCGCTGGATGCGTCGATGCTGGGTCCGGCAGACCCGCTGGACGTGGTGCAGCGGATTCTGAACAACGTCCGCGCGTGGGCCGCGGCTCGGCCGGAGCGGTCGGATGTGGGGCTGTGGGCCGTGGAGCTGGCCCTGTTGCTGCCCTCACATCCGGCGCGACTGCGGTACGAGCGGGCGCAGTTGCTCGTGCAGCGGGGTGACTTCGTCGAGGGGGCCGGGGAGTTGGAGGCGTACGCGGGGGTGGTGGCCGCGGTGGACGAGGCGGCGGCGGATCGTCTGCGACAGCAGGCGCGGGCCGCGCGAGCGCGGTTGAACTAAGGCCGTCGTAGCGTCTGCAGGTCCGCTGTGGCTGGTCGCGCCCGCGCGGCGGAGCCGCATATCGATACAGCCCCGCGCCCCTAAGTGGGTCACAGCCAGCCTTTTTCCCTTGCGATGCGGACTGCCTCCGCCCTGTTCCGTACCGCCAGTTTCTGGATCGCTGTGGAGAGGTAGTTGCGGACCGTGCCCTGGGAGAGGTGAAGTGCCCTGGCCAGTTCGGCATTCGTGGAGCCGTCGGCCGCCGCTCGCAGGATCTCCCGCTCCCGGTCCGTGAGCGGGTTCGCGCCCTCGGCGAGGGCCGCTGCCGCCAGGGTGGGGTCGATGACCCGCTCCCCCGCCAGTACCTTGCGTACCGCTGCCGCCAGTTGGGCCGCCGGGGCGTCCTTGACCAGGAAGGCGTCGGCACCCGCTTCCATCGCGCTGCGCAGGTAGCCGGGGCGGCCGAAGGTCGTGAGGATCACGAGCTTCACCGACGGGAGTTCCCTGTGGAGCTGGGCCGCGGCCTCTATGCCCGTCGCGCCCGGCATCTCGATGTCCATGAGGGCCACGTCGATGTCGTGGGCGCGGGCCGCCGCCAGGACCTCGTCGCCGCGGGCCACTTGGGCGACGACCTCGATGTCGTCCTCCAGGCCGAGCAGGGCGGCCAGGGCCTCGCGGACCATCGACTGGTCCTCGGCGAGCAGGACCTTGATCGTGCGGCTCGTCATGAGGCGGATCCTACGTCGGCCGCGGAACCGGCGGGCACGCGGGCGACCAGGCGGAAGCCGTTGCGGTTGCCGGTGGCCTCCAGGGTGCCGCCGGCCTTCTCCAGGCGTTCGGTGAGGCCGGTGAGGCCGTTGCCGGGGCCATCGCCCGAGCCGCCGGAACCGTCGTCCTCGACGCGGAGTTCGAGCCGGGCCCCGTCGAGGGTCTGGCAGCGGAGCAGCTGCACCGTGCAGGCGCGGGCGCCGCTGTGCCGCACGACGTTGGTGACGGCCTCGCGCAGGGCCCAGGCGAGGGCCGACTCGCTCTCCTCGGGGACGCCGGTGAGATCCGGTTCGGAGGGGAGGGACGCGGTGACTCCGGCGGCCGTCAACGCGACCTGCGCGCCCGCGAGTTCCGAGGCCAGGCGGGCGCGCCGGTAGCCGGTGACGGCCTCCCGGACGTCCACCAGGGCCTGGCGGCTGACCTGTTCGATGTCGGCGACCTGCTGGGCCGCCTTGTCGGGGTGGGCGGGGAGCATCCGGCCCGCCAGTTCGCTCTTCAGGGTGATGAGGGACAGCGAGTGGCCGAGGAGGTCGTGCAGGTCACGGGCGAGGCGCAGCCGCTCCTCGTTCGCGGCCAGTTGGGCGACGGTCGCGCGGGCCTTGCGCAACTCCACCGTCGTGCGCACGAGTTGGCGGACGCCGGTCATGGAGTAGCCGACGAGCAGCACGACGAGGAACAGTCCCCAGGCCGAGTCCGGGTCGGTGCGCAGGCCCACCAGCACCAGCGAGAGGGTGTTCACCGGGATCGCCCAGTACGCGGCCCGGAGGGGGAAGGTGACACCGCAGGCCACGGAGACGTACACGAACAGTCCGAGCCAGGAGCCGCCGAGGCTCAGGGTCAGGACGATCGCGAGCAGCCAGAGCACGCCGACCAGGGCGCAGACCGTCCGGCCGGGGAACGCCCGGCCCATGTTCCGGAAGACCAGCGCCAGATAGGTGCCGGTGAAGACCGTCAGGCCCGTCCAGCCCGCCACGGTGGCCGAGTCGGTGTGGTGGCCGGAGGCCAGGTCGCGCACCGGTGAGCTGAGGAAGACCAGCCACGGCACGATCCACACCAGTTTGCGTATGACCTCGGCCCGGTTGCGGGGCGGCCGGCCGATGCGCACCAGCCGCCCCGCACGCGCTTCCTCGTCCCCGCCCAGCTCGTCCGTCATCGCGCTCACGCCTTCAACGTGTCCTTCCGGTACAGCCAGGCCGCGCCGCCCGCGAACAGGACGAAGTAGACGGCCAGAATGGCGATGTCCTGTGCGTGCGGGGCGCTGCTCTGTTCGATGGCCCGCCCGAGGGCAGCGTACGCGTGCGTGGGCAGCCACTTGGCGATGTCCTGGAGCCACTGCGGGAAGGTCGTCGTGGGCATCCACAGGCCGCCCAGTATCGACAGGCCGAAGTACGTGATCATCGTGATCGGGCGGACCGCGTCCCCGGTCGCGAGGTAGCCGATGGCCACGCCGAGCGCGGCGAAGACCAGGCTCCCGGCCCAGATCGCGCCGGTGAGGGCGAGCCACTGCCAGGCGTCCAGGCGTACGTCCTTCACGACCGCGGCGACGACGAACACGACCACGATCGAGGGCAGGCTCACCACGGCGGCGCTCGCCGTCTTGGCGAGGACATAGCCGCGCCCCGGGAGCGTGGTCAGTCTCAACTGCCGTACCCAGCCGCCCTCCCGCTCCTTCGCGATGCGCTCGCTGTTGCCCATCAGAACGGCGGTCAGGGCGCCGAAGGAGGCCATCGAGACCATCATGTAGGTCGCGACCGTCAGGCCGGTGCCGTCGACCTTGTCGGTGGTCCCGGAGTTGCCCGCGATGATCAGGAACAGCAGCGACGGGTACATCACCGAGAAGAACAGGAACTTGCGGTTGCGCAGGGCGCGGGTGAGTTCCAGCTTGATCAGGCTGTTCATGACTGCTTGGCCTCCTCGGCCTCGGTGATGGCGACGAAGGCCTGCTCCAGGCCGAGCCCGGCGACTTCGAGGTTGCGGGGGTAGACGCCGAGGCCGTACAGGGCGTGGACGGTCGCGTCGGCGTCGGTGGACTGGATGCGGACGGTCTGGCCGGAGATGTCCATGGAGGTGAGGAACGGGAGCTCGCGCAGGGGCCCCTCGTCGATCGCGCCCTCCAGGTCGAAGGCGATCCTGCGGGCGCCCGCCTTGGCCTTGATCTCGGCGGCGGTGCCGTCGGCCAGGAGGCGGCCCCGGTGCAGCACCAGCACCCGGTCGGCGATGGCGTCGGCCTCTTCGAGGTAGTGGGTGGCGAAGAGGACCGTACGGCCCTGGTCGGCCTGTTCGCGCATGGTGGCCCAGAAGGCCTGGCGGGTGGTGACGTCCATGCCGGTCGTCGGCTCGTCCAGGACGATCAGGTCGCTGTCGCCGGCCGTGGCGAGGGCGAAGCGGACGCGCTGGGCCTGGCCGCCGGAGAGCTTGTTGACCTTGCGGTCGGCGATCTGGGCGACTCCGGCCCGGGCGAGTACATCGCTCACGGGGTACGGCTTCGGGTGCAGGGCGCAGGCGAGCTTCACCAGTTCGGCGACGGTGACCTCGTCCATCAGGCCGCCGCTCTGGAGCATCGCGCCCACGTGCCCGGCGACGATCGCCTCACGCGGGGTGGTGCCGAAGAGGCGGACCGTGCCGCTGTCGGGCTGCTTGAGGCCGAGCAGCAGGTCGAGGGTGGTCGACTTGCCGGCGCCGTTGGGGCCGAGCAGCGCCACGGTCTCCCCCGGGCGCAGGGTCAGGGCCAGTCCGTCCACGGCGCGTACGTCGCCGTATGCCTTGCTCACCTGGTCGAACGCGACCACCGGGGCTGTCGTTGTCATACGGCCATGATGGCTTCGCGGGTGTGGCCGCGGGCAGTGTCGGCCGTCCGGAGTGCCGCATGACAGATGTCATACGGCACTCCGCGCGGATCAGCTCGGGTCGGTGTCGATGACCACGATGCGGGCCGCCGCCGTCTTGCCGCGCAGCGCCTTGCCCAGTGCGGACGCCACGTCCTGCGGCAGCACGTCGCGCTTGCCGCTCGCGCCGTTGACCTTCACGCCGTCGAAGGTCGTGCCGTAGGCCTCCTTGAGCGCTTCGAGGTCGTACGTCTCCACGAGCTTGCCGTCGACCGCCTTGAAGCCGAGGATCTTCGGCAGGGACAGCGAGCCGAAGTCGATGCTGTGCGCCGCGTCGGTCCGGATCGTGACGCGCTCGGACATCGCGGGCTGCGCGAACTCCTTCATCATCCGGTCGACCTCGGCGTTGGAGATCGTCGGCTGCTTGGTGGTCGTCGGCAGCGTCACCGAGCCGGCGGTGCCGGTCTCCACCTGGGTGCGGTACGCCTCCTCGACCGCGGTGGTCGACCGGGCGACGTCGATGCCCTTGCCCGCCTTGCCGTACACGGCGACGGCCTTGCCGTTCTGGAACTTGATCGTGCCGTCGGTGGCCGAGCCGGAGACGCCGGAGACGTCCTTCAGGGCCGCCTGGAGCTTCTCCTCGTCGACCGGCATGACCGGGTCGACGATCCGGTGGTTGCCGAACAGGGAGCCGATGACCGAGACCGGGTTGTAGTCGCTCTTCGCGGCCGCGGCGACCGTGGCCTGGTCGTCGAGCTGGAGTCCCGCCTGGTCAGGCTTGAGCGGGACGGTGGCGCCGCCGACCGACAGCTTCAGCGCCTCGCTGACCCGGTCGCCGAAGGCGTCGTCGAGCTTCTTGACGGCGTCGTCACGGGTGCCGCCGCCGATGTCGACGCCGAGCACGGTGGTGCCCTTGGGGACGTCGGACCGGTTCATCAACAGGCCCGCGCCGTAGGCACAGACGCCGAGGAGGACCACGGTGCCGCCGACCAGCGCCAGCTTGCTGCGGCCCTTCTTCTTTTTCTTCTTCGACGAAGCGGCCGGCGCGTCCTGGGACTTGGTGTCGGGCAGCTTCGGTGCCGTGTGCGGGCCGTCGGTGACGTGTCCCTGCGCGCCGGGGGGCACGACGGGGATGCCGCTGGTGACGGTGTGCCCGGAGACGTTGTCCTGGGCGCCGTAGCCGGGGGCTCCGGGACCGGGGCCTCCGGGACCGGGGCCTCCGGGACCGGGGCCTCCGGGACCGGGGGCCGGCTTCTGCGGGGTGAGGATCGCGGTGTCGTCGCTCAGACCGCCGCCGGGGCCGAGACCGGTACCGGGGACACCGCCGGGCGTGGGTGCGCCGGGGCCTCCCGGGCGACCGAGGGCGCCGGGGCCTCCGGGAGCGGCCTGGCCGCCGAAGGCGCCAGGGGCGCCGGAGACGCCGCCGGGGCCGGCCTGGCCGCGGTTGCCGCGAGGGCGACCGCCCGGGCCGGCGCCGGGGCCGCCCTGACCGCCCTGGGTGCCGAAGCCGTCGGAACCGTTGAAGGACTCGCCGCCGAAGGCCTCGGCCCTGGCGAAGGGGTCCGCTCCCGGGGGCAGGGCGATCTGGCCGTCGCCCGTGACCGGGCCGCCGGTCGGGCCCGTGGGCCCCTGCGGTCCGCCGAAGCCGCCGCCGTAGTCGACCCGGCCGCCCTGGCCGCCGTAGTCGATCTGGCCGTTCTGTCCGCCGGGGGCCCCGGGGCCGCCCTGCGTGCCCTGCGCGCCGAAGCCGCTCTGCCCGTTCCGGCTGTCGCCGCCGGGGCCGCTCCGGCCCCCGAAGCCGCCCTGGCCGTTCTCTTCGGCCGGGCCGCCGGGGACGGTGCCGTCCTCCGCGAAGTACGGGAGGTCGTCGCGGCGCGGTTCCGCACCGCGCGGGCCGGCGTTCAGGGCCTCGGTGACGTCGAAGGAGCCCGTGCCGCCGCCGTGCCCGGGGGCCACGGGGCCGCCGGTGGCACCCGCCATGCCGGCACCGTTCGTACCGCCGGCGCCGTTCGTGCGAGAGCCGCCCGGCACGCTCATCGAACCGACCACTCCACCGGGCCGGCCGGTGGCGGGACGCGCACCGTGACGGGGACCGGATGCACCGGCACCCGGACCCGCACCACCCGGCGCACCCGCGCCCGAACCGCCCGGCAGACCGGCCCCGTTGGTGGCATCCGCGCCCGGACCGCCCTTGGCGGGGCCGGACTTGCGGGGCGCGAACCAGTCGCTCGTCTTCTCGTCGGCGCCTGGCCCGCCCGGTTCGGCGGGCAGCGCGACGGTGCCCGTGGTCGAGGAGGGGCTCTCCACCGCCTCGGCGACGGGGGCGCTGTCACCGGAGTTCGGCGCCTCGGCGACCGGCTGGCGCACGACGACCGGCGGAATGGGCCGCGATCCGGGGATGTTGATCCGGATCCGGGTCGTCAGCGTCGTCTCGGTCTTGCGCTCCTCCGGCTGCGCGGCCGAACGGCCCGCGTCCGGACCGCCGTCGGAAGCCATGGGCGTCCCGTAGGGCGGCGTACCCGAGGGGTAGGCGGCTCCGCCGCGCCCGTTGGGCCCGGAGGACGGACTGTCAGTTTCACGACTCAAGGCAGGTTCTCCCGGTTGGCTCCACCGCCCGTTTCGACCTTCACTGCGAGTGGGGGTCCCCCGGCCCTGTTGGTTTCGGGGCTGGAGGATGCTCGGCGGCGCGCACCACCATACTGGCCACTTCTGGCCCGTATCCCACGACCGCCGTGGAAACCCACACGGGACTCGCACGCCCGCGATGCGGAGAAGTGGTACGTCACTTGCCAAGTCGGACGGCGTCGCCGTCCGGTTGCCGCCCTTGTCCAAGGGTGGCGCAGATCACAGCAACAGCCATGCCGCCGAGCAGGAAGAGATAGGAGCCGCTTCCTGCGGCGAAGACGAAGTCGCCCTCCGGACGGCTGGCGGTGAGGAAGATGACGGCGACCATCCAGCCGCCGGCCGGCGCGACGGCCCCGGCCCGGCTGTCGGCGGCGCGTGCTCCGCCGAGCAGGAGCCCGGCCTCTCCCAGCAGCGCGAGCAGCAGTCCGCCCGGGAACCAACTGCCCTGCATCAGCGATCCGGCGAGCCCCACGACCGCGCCGAGCACGAAGAGGCCGAGGTAGGCGGCGGCTCTTCCCGCGGACGGGCGCTGCAGGGGCTGGGCCAGCATCGACGTACGGTCGCTCATGACGCGCCCTCGATCCCGGAGAACAGGTCGGTCTCCCTCATGCTCCCGCCTTCCCCTCTTACCAATTCGTAGTACTCGGTGGTGAAGAGGGGTTGCGCGAGTTCGTTGGAGAGCGCGAAGTACGCCCCCGACACATCGATCTGGGTCGCGTGCGCGGTCATCGCGGCGCTCTTGGCGGCGGCGTACGCCGTGCCGTCGATCTCCGTGGTGATCCGCTCGTCGTCCACCACACCCGGTACGTCGTCGAGGACGCCGGCCTTGGTGAAGGGAAGGCCGGGCAGGTCGGTGTGGAGCCGGCTGAAGGCCTGCTCGCCGACCGTGCGCGGGACGCGGTTCCAGTAGACCTTCTCGATCCGCCAGCCCCCGTCGGCGGCGAGATCGACCGCGCGCATGGCGACGCGGTGGGCCTGGATGTGGTCGGGGTGGCCGTATCCGCCGTTGTCGTCGTAGGTGACGAGGACCTGGGGGCGGACCTCCAGGATCACCTCGGCGAGATGTGCGGCGGCCCGGTCGACGTCGGCCTGCCAGAAGCAGGCCGGGTCGTCGTTCTCCGGGAGACCCATCATTCCGGAGTCCTGGTAGCGCCCTGCGCCGCCGAGCAGCCGGAAGTCCTCGACGCCGAGCGCACGCAGGGCCGCGGTGAGCTCGCCCCGCCGGTGCTCGCCCAGGGCGGCGCCGGTCAGGTGCCGCAGCCCGGGCGGGATGACCTCGCCGAGTTCGCCGAGGGTGCAGGTGACCAGGGTCACCCGGGCACCCTCGGCCGCGTACCTGGCCATGGTCGCGCCGTTGTTGATCGACTCGTCGTCCGGGTGCGCGTGCACCAGGAGAAGACGCCGGGCGGGCTGTTCCGTCATGGCCCCAGCCTACGAGGAGCCACCGACAGTCCAGCGCAGCCGGGTCGCCGCAGTGAGTGGCCGGGTCAGAACTTGATGCTGCCGATCATGCCCGCGATGTTGGTCGTCAGCTCACTGATCGTCGGTGCGATCGAAGAGGCGGCGAGATAGAAGCCGAGCAGGATGCACACGACGGCATGCCCGCCCTTCAGTCCCGACTTCTTGACCAACAAGAAGACGATGATCGCCAGCAGCACCACCGCCGAAATCGAGAGTGCCACGGCGGTTCACCTCCAAAGATCCCAGGGACGCGGGGGGGGTCGGACCAGGGGGGCAGATAAATCCATACGTCAGCCAGCAGGTTCATACCCACTATGCGGTAGTGATCATAACTATCCGGGCCTGCGCATCCGTCGGCGCACGGCCGCACAAGGGGGCGCATGGCCAATATGGTCGGGGCATGACGACCGAGCCTGACTCCTTTCCCCGACGGCACGCCCGTACCCAGCGCTTCACGCTCGGCGCGCCGCGCGCGTTCACCGTGGCGCCCGACGGTTCGCGGGTCGTGTTCCTGCGCTCGAACTCCGGCACGGAGCAGGCCGGTTCGCTGTGGCTGCTCGACACGGCGGGCGGCGGGGAGCGCGTGGTGGCCGACCCGAGCGCCCTCCTGGGCGGCGCGGCGGAGCGGCTCTCGCCCGAGGAGCGGGCCCGGCGCGAGCGCAGCCGCGAGGGCGGCGCCGGCATCGTCGGCCATGCCACCGACGCCGCCGTCGAGTTGGCCTCTTTCACGTTGTCAGGGCGGCTTTTCGCAGCGGAGCTCCGAGCCGGCACGACACGTGAACTGCCCGTCCCCGGGCCGGTGATCGACCCGCGCCCGGCCCCCGACGGACGGCACATCGCCTACGTCGCGAAGGGCGCCCTGAGGGTCGTGGGCGCCGGGGGCGAGGACGACCGGGCCCTCGCCGAACCGGACGGGGACCAGGTCACGTGGGGCCTCGCCGAGTTCGTCGCGGCCGAGGAGATGGGCCGCTCACGGGGGTTCTGGTGGTCGCCGGAGTCGGACCGGCTGCTGGTCGCGCGGGTGGACGAGACGCCCGTGCAGCGCTGGTGGATCTCCGATCCGGCCCACCCTGAGCGTGATCCACATCATGTCCCGTACCCGGCGGCGGGCACCGCCAACGCGGACGTACGGCTGTTCGTGATCGCGCTCGACGGGACGCGCACGGAGGTCATCTGGGACCGCGGGCGCTATCCGTATCTGGCTCGTGTGCACTGGTCAGCGGCGGGTGCTCCGCTGCTGCTCGTACAGGCGCGCGACCAGCGCAGCCAGCTGTTTCTCGCGGTCGCCCCGGAGACCGGCGCGACCCGGATGGTGCACGCGGACGAAGATCCAACTTGGCTGGATCTTTTCCCTGGGGTGCCCTGCTGGAGCCCCTCCGGGCAGCTCGTGCGGATCGCCGACGAGGGCGGCGCGCGGGTGCTCGCGGTCGGTGAACGCCTGCTGACCGGGCCGCAGTTGCACATCCGCGCGGTTCTGGACGTGGGCCGGGACGACGTGCTGGTCTCGGCGTCGGCCGGCGCGGAGGCCGCAGCCCCGGAGACGGGCGAGGTGCACGTCTACCGGGTGAACGAGCTCGGAATGGAGCGTGTGTCGCAGGAGCCCGGCGTGCACTCGGCGGTGCGCGCGGGGGGCGTGACCGTGCTGGTGTCCGCGACGCCGGACCGGCCTGGCACCCGCGCGCGAGTGCTGCGCGGCGGCAAGGAGACGGCGACTGTCACGTCGTATGCGGAAAATCCCGGTTTGACCCCGCGCGTGACCCTCACGGAGGGGGGCGCACGGAAGATCCCGTGCGCCGTGCTTTTGCCGCAGGACTACGCCGGAGACACCCCGCTTCCGGTTTTGCTGGACCCGTACGGGGGTCCGCACGGTCAGCGGGTGGTCGCCGCACACAACCCGCACCTGACCTCGCAGTGGTTCGCCGACCAGGGTTTCGCGGTGGTCGTGGCCGACGGCCGGGGCACTCCGGGGCGCTCCCCCGCCTGGGAGAAGGCGGTCCGGGACGACCTCGCGGCGGTGGTCCTCCAGGACCAGGTGGACGCCCTCAAGGCGCTCGCCGGGGACTTCCCGCTGGACCTCTCCCGGGTCGCGATCCGCGGCTGGTCCTTCGGCGGCTACCTGGCGGCGCTCGCCGTGCTGCGCCGGCCCGACGTGTTCCACGCGGCCGTGGTCGGCGCCCCGGTCAGTGACCTGCGCCTGTACGACACCCACTACCAGGAGCGCTACCTCGGCCACCCGCAGGAGCAGCCGGCGGTCTACCGCCGCAACTCGCTGGTCGGCGACGAGGGCCTGGTCGACGCGGCCGAGCCGCACCGCCCGATGATGATCATCCACGGGCTGGCGGACGACAACGTGGTCGTCGCCCACTCCCTGCGCCTGTCCTCGGCCCTGCTGGCCGCCGGCCGGCCGCACGAGGTGCTCCCGCTGTCCGGGGTGACCCACATGACCCCGCAGGAGACGGTCGCCGAGAACCTGCTGCGGCTCCAGCTGGACTTCCTGAAGCGGTCGTTGGGGATGGCGTAGGCACGGCAACGGGCCGGAGCGACATGGCGCGCTCCGGCCCGTTTACGGCACCCGCACGGCCGTACGTTCCTCAGCCTGACGCGTCCGTATATCGGAAACGGGTCGGCGAAGTTGCCTCCGTGTTACTCCGGGCCCTCGGCCGGGACGACCTGCTTCTCTTCGGCGAAGTGACAGGCCGAGTCGTGCGCGGCGGGCCCGCTCACCGACCGGAACTCCGCCGGTACCGCCAGCAGCGGGATCTCCAGCGCACAGCGCTCCTCGGCCTTCCAGCAGCGGGTGCGGAAGCGGCACCCGGACGGGATGTTCGTCGGCGACGGGACGTCGCCCGTGAGGATGATCCGCTCCCGGTGCTCCCTGGCCTCCGGGTCGGGCACCGGCACGGCGGACAGCAGCGCCTGGGTGTAGGGGTGCGTCGGATGGTCGTAGATCTCGGCGTCGCTGCCGATCTCGACGATCCGCCCGAGGTACATCACCCCGACCCGGTCCGAGATGTGCCGGACGATCGACAGGTCGTGCGCGATGAAGAGGTACGCCAGCTCGAACTCGCTCTGCAGGCGGTCGAGGAGGTTGATCACCTGGGCCTGGACGGAGACGTCGAGGGCGGAGACCGGTTCGTCGGCGACGATGACCTCCGGGCGCAGTGCCAGGCCGCGGGCGATGCCGATGCGCTGGCGCTGGCCGCCGGAGAACTGGTGCGGATAGCGGTTGATGTACTCGGGGTTGAGCCCGACGACGTCCAGGAGGTCCTGGACTCTCCTGCGGCGGTCGCTCTTGGGGGCCACCTCGGGGTGGATGTCGTACGGCTCCCCGATGATGTCGCCGACCGTCATGCGGGGGTTGAGTGAGGTGTAGGGGTCCTGGAACACCATCTGGATGTTGCGGCGGACCGACTTGAGCGCCCTGCCGGACAGCTTGGTGATGTCCTCGCCCTTGTACTTGATCGACCCGGCCGTCGGCCGCTCCAGGTTGACGAGCATCTTGGCAACGGTTGACTTGCCACAGCCCGACTCCCCGACGATGCCGAGGGTCTCCCCCTTGCCAAGGGCGAAGTCCACACCATCAACAGCCTTGACGGCACCTACCTGCTTCTTGAACAGGATGCCCCGGGTCAAGGGATAGTGCTTGACCAGTCCACTCACTTCCAGGATCGGCTCAACCATTGAGGCACTCCCTCCAGAAGTGGCAGGCACTCGTCCGTCGGCCGTCAATGTCATCAACACCGTCAACACGATCAACGTCGTACAGAGGTGGTACGTCCGTGCGGCACACGTCCTGAGCCATCGGGCAGCGGGGGTTGAACGCGCAACCCGGCGGGATGTGCATCAAGTTGGGCGGCAACCCCTTGATCGCGTACAGCTCCTGCCCCTTCTGGTCGAGACGGGGGATGGAGTCGAGGAGTCCTCGCGTGTAGGGGTGGGCGGGTGCCTTGTAGATGTCGTGGACGGGAGCGTGCTCGACGATCCGGCCGGCGTACATGACGGCGATCCGGTCGGCCACGTCCGCGACGACACCGAGGTCGTGGGTGATGAGGATCAGCCCCATGCGGTACTCGCGCTGCAGTTCCGCGAGCAGCTCCATGACCTGGGCCTGGACGGTGACGTCCAGCGCGGTCGTCGGCTCGTCGGCGATGATCAGCGCGGGTTCCAGCGCGAGCGCCATCGCGATCATGATGCGCTGGCGCATACCGCCGGAGAACTGGTGCGGATAGTCCCGCACCCGCTCCTTGGCGGCCGGGATGCGGACGTGGTCCATGAGCTCGACGGCCTTGGCCCGCGCGTCCTTCTTCGACATGCCCCGGTGCACGACGAACATCTCGCCGAGCTGGTCGCCGACGCTCAGCACGGGATTCAGCGAGGACAGCGCGTCCTGGAAGATCATCGCCATCTCGGCGCCGCGGACCCTGCGCCGCTCCTCCTCCTTCAGCGTGAGCAGGTCCCTGCCCTGGAAGAGGATCTGGCCGCCGGTGATCCGCCCGGGAGGCATGTCGAGGATCCCCATGACGGCCTGCGCGGTCACCGACTTCCCGGACCCGGACTCCCCGAGCACCGCGAGGGTCTCCCCCGCGTCCACGGCGTAGTCGACCCCGTTGACGGCCTTGGCGACTCCGTCCCGGGTCCGGAACTCCACGTGCAGGTCACGTACTTCCAGCAGCATGGCGCCTCTCTTCGGCTTGGGGGCGAAGGGCAAGGGCGGAACCGGATCGGCCCGGAGACCGGCCCACGACCGCCGCCCAGCCGCCGCTCGCGCACACGGTCGACACCACGTCCGCTCACCTCAGCTTCGGGTCGAGGGCGTCACGGACCGCGTCGCCGAGCATGATGAACGCGAGGACGGTGACACTCAGAGCGCCGGCCGGCCACAGCAGCATGTGCGGAGCGGTGCGGATGTCCTGGGAGGCCGCGGAGATGTCGATGCCCCAGGAGACGGTGGGCGGTCGCAGTCCCACTCCGAGGAACGACAGCGTCGCTTCGAGCGAGACGTACGTGCCCAGGGCGATGGTCGCCACGACGATCACCGGCGCGACGGCGTTCGGGGCGACGTGCCGCAGCAGCATCCGGCCGTTGCCGGCTCCCAGGGCCCGGGCCGCCTGGACGTAGTCGTTCTGTTTGGCCGTCAGGACCGCGCCGCGCGCGATGCGCGCCACCTGGGGCCAGCCCAGCAGGACGATGAAGCCCACCACCGGCCAGATGGTGGTACTGGTGACGACCGAGAGGAAGACGAGCCCGCCGAGCAGGACCGGGATGCCGAAGAAGATGTCGGTGACGCGGGACAGCAGCGCGTCCCACCAGCCGCCAAAGAAGCCTGCGAGTCCGCCGAGCACGCTGCCCAGCAGGGCCACTCCCAGAGTGGCGCAGACACCCACCGTCACGGAGGCGCGGGCCCCGTGGACGGTGCGGGTGTAGACGTCACAACCCTGGGTGTCGAATCCGAAGGGGTGGCCGGAGGCCGAGCCTTCCTGGGAATGGGCGAGGTCGCAGGAGAGAGGGTTTCCCGAGGCGATCAGCGAGGGCCAGACCGAGATGACCACCAAGAAGGCGATGAGCAGCGCGGACACGATGAAGACCGGGTTGCGCCGCAGCTGGTGCCACGCGTCCGACCAGAGACTGCGCGCCTTCGCCTCCTCCGGCTCCTCGGGCGGGCCTTGCGGCGGCGTGGAGAGGGACGTCGCCTCGCTGAGCGCGAGGTCCATCGCACCGCCGGCGCCGGTGGCCGCGATCGCCTCTCGGGGGTCCTGGGGTTCAGACATAGCGAATCCTCGGGTCGAGAACCGCGTACAACAGGTCGACCACGAGGTTCGCCAGCAGAAAGACGACCACCAGGATCGTCACGAAGCCGACGACGGTGGGGGCGTTGTTGCGCAGGATCCCTTGATAGATCTGAAATCCGACTCCGTGAATGTTGAAGATGGTCTCGGTGACGATGGCACCGCCCATCAGCGCGCCGATGTCGGTACCGATGAAGGTGACGACCGGAATCAGTGAATTCCGCAGCAGATGGCGGGTGATGACGCGGTGTCGGGGAAGCCCTTTGGCCACGGCGGTTCGCACGTAGTCCGCCCGCGAGTTCTCCGCGATGGAGGTTCTGGTCAACCGGGTCACGTAGGCGAGCGAGACCATGGCCAACACGACGCCGGGCAGGATGAGTTCATTGAGCGGGGCGTCGCTGGAAACCGTAGGGCGGACGATTCCCCATTTCACGCCGAACAGGAACTGAAGCACATAGCCGGTGACGAAAGTCGGGACGGAGATGACCAGCAGGGTGGCGAAGAGGGTCGCGCTGTCCACGAGATGCCCCCTCTTGAGCCCGCCGAACACGCCGAGGGTGACGCCCACGACCAGTTCGATGAGGATGGCGACGACGGTGAGCCGCAGCGTGACGGGATAGGCGTCGGCCATCAGTTCCGTGACCTTCTGCCCGTTGAAGGCAGTACCGAAGTCACCCTGGAACAACTGGCCCATGTAGTGCAGGTACTGCTTCCACAGCGGCTGGTCCAGGTACAACTCCTCGCGGATGCGCGCTGCCGTGGCGGGGTCGGGGGCTCTGTCCCCGAAGAGGGCCGCCACCGGGTCACCGAGCGAGTAGACCATGAAGAAGATGAGGAAGGTGCTTCCGAAGAACACCGGAATCATCTGGAGCAGCCGGCGGATCACATAGCTGCCCATGCGGCCCTCCACAGATCGGCACGGCACGATGGTGTGAGCACCGATTCCCTCCTTCGGACCGCCGACGACATCCCAGTCCAAACAAACCCGATCGAGACAAAGGCCGCACCTCCGGTACCGCCTTTCGTGGCGGGTCGGCACCGGCCGCTCACCCGGACGGGCGATCTCCATCGAATTCTCTTACTGCCCGCGGTAATTGATCGGCATTCAGATATTCATGGTTGACTCACAGGAAATCGCCTGGATAACGTCTCGGTCCAGACCAGTAAGAAGGGGGAATTCATGTCACATCTGACCAGACGAGCCATGATCACCGTCGCCACCATGGGCGCCGTCATCACGACGACCCTGACCGGAACGGCCCATGCCGTGGACGGCGACCAGTGGACGTGTCATCACGCCAGTTCCGCCAGTCCGAACGACAAGGGGGGACGCGACTCGTACGTCACCCACGTGAATCCGGACAACGGGGACCGCGCCGGAATGAACTTCACGGCGAGCAGCGAAAAAGTGCTGCAGTGGAACGACAGCAAGGACAACGTCGACTTCTACGCCAACTTCTATTCCGGCACCAAGATCGTCCTGACCTGGCACTGGAACATGGAGGGGCGCGAGAAGGACAAGACGTATGACTTCGACCGCCCCGAGGGCCAGAAGGTGCAGCTCGAAGTGACCCACTGGCAGCCTTCCAAGGGTGGCTGCATGGACAAGGGCGGCGTCACCTGACGGCCCACCGGGTCCGCGCCGTGGCGGTCACGACGGCCTGTGTCGTCGTGGCCGCCGCGGCCTGCTCGTCCCGGTCGCCGTCCTCAGGTGTCGGCGACCCCGAGCAGGCGTCGCCCTGTACCGCGGCCTTCGAGTGGGACATCTCCCGGTCGTGGCGCCTGATCACGCTCGACGACCTGGTGAAGGTGCAACGCGGCGACACCCTGAAGATCCGGGCGAGACCCTACAAACCCCTGACCTCGGAGGTGTCCGTCTCAGGCAGCCGGAACGCGCCCTCCTCCTCCGAAGTGCTGACCGCCCTGCGCGAGAGGACCGGCACGCCGCTCGCCGCGCCCGGCGCCTCGACTTCCCGGCTGGCGAGAAAGGCGGAGGTGACGTTCCGGGCCAAGGCGGCCGAGGCCGTCTACTTCCAAGGGCTGGAGACGGTCACCGCGACCTACCGGTACCGCTGCACCGCGGACGGAGCCCGTGCGGACCGGGGGACGGGACACGTCACCTCCTGGAATCCGAGCTCCGTGATCATGGGGCTGATCGACTGCCTGGCACCGGCAGGGGACAACCCCGACAGCGAACCGGCGGAGCTCGCCCTCAAGTTGCGCTGCCCCGGGGACAGTCCCGCGGTACGCACCTCCTGAGGGGAGCCCCCGGGCTAGCCGACCTTGATCTCGTTGTAGACGGGGACGCTGAACGGGTTGAGCTTCACGTTCGAGAGCCGCTCCGAGTAGCCGGCGCTGCCGTTCTGGTACCAGAGCGGGATGGCGGCCATGTTGTCCCGTACGACCTTCTCGGCCTCCTGGAACTTCTCGATCGCCTTGCCTGTGTCGGTCTCGGCGTTGGCCTCGTTGACGAGCCGGTCGAAGTCCTTGTTGGACCACTTGCCGTCGTTGGAGGAGGCGTTGGTGAAGTAGAGCGGCTGGAGGAAGTTCTGGATGAGCGGGTAGTCCATCTGCCAGCCCGCTCGGAAGGGACCGCTCATCTTCTTCGCGGTGATCTGGCTGCGGAAGTCGGCGAAGGTACCGACCGGGTTGCCGACGCACGCCTTGTCGTTGCCGAGCGCGTTGTTGATGGAGTTGCAGACCGCGTCGATCCACTGCTTGTGGGAGCCGGTGTCCGCGTTGTACGTGATCTTGACCTGGCCGCCGGGGATGCCGCCACCCTCCTTGACGAGCTTCTTGGCCGCGGCCGGGTCGTAGTCGCAGGCGTCCCCGCACAGACCGTCCTTGAAGCCGCCCTCCTCGCCGAGGACCGGGGAGGTCCAGTCGGTGGCCGGGGTGCGGGTCTTCTGGAAGATCGTCTCGGTGATCTGGTCACGGTTGATCGCCCGGGACAGGCCCGTGCGAACCTTCGCCATCCCGGCGGTGTTCCACTTCTTGTCGTAGAACGGGAAGGCGAGGGTCTGGATGATCCCCGCGGGGGTGTTGATGTAGCGGCCGCCAAGGTCGCTCTTGGCGTTCTTGAGCTGGGCGGCCGGGACGTCGTCGACCAGGTCGAGGTTGCCGGCCATCAGGTCGGTGTAGGCGGTGTTGTTGTCGGTGTAGACCTTGAGGGTCACACCGCTGTTCTGGGCCTTGTCCGCACCGGGGTAGGCGTCCCACTTCTTCAGGGCCATCTGCGAGCCCTTGGTGTACGAGTCGATGGTGTACGGCCCGTTGCCGACGGGCTTCTTCAGCCAGGCCGCGTGGTCGGTGAAGAACGCCTGCGGGAGCGGGGCGTAGGCGGGGTAGCCGAGGGTGTCGGGGAACGTCGAGAACTTCTGGTTGAGCTTGACGCTGAAGGTGTTGGTGCCGGTGACCTTCAGTCCGGAGAGCGTGTCGGCGCTCTGCTTGGCGCCCTCCTCCGGGTGCGTCTTGTCATAGCCGTCGATGTAGCCGAAGAAGTAGGCGTTCTTCTGGTTGTTCTTGAGGGAGGCGCCGTAGTTCCAGGCGTCCACGAACGACTTCGCGGTGACCTTCTCGCCGTTGCTGAAGGTCCAGCCGTCCTTGACCGTGATCGTGAAGTTCTGCGAGTCGCTCGTCTCGATCTTCTCGGCGAGCATGTCCTCGGCCTTGCCGGTCTCGGGGTTGTACTTCTTGAGGCTGCGGAAGATCATGTCGAGGACCTTGCCGCCCTGCACCTCGTTGGTGTTGGCCGGCTCCAGCGGGTTCTGCGGGTCGCCCCAGGAGGAGCTCAGCGTCGCGCTGCCGTCACCGCTGCCGCCGCTGCCCCCGCTGTCCCCACCGCCGCAGGCCGTCGCCGCGAGGGCTACCACCGCCGCGCATGCGGCCCATCTGGCCTGCGTGGCTCCACGCATGGAGTGCCTCCTCAAGACTGATCCGTTACCGGCCAATATCGAATGAAGAGGGGCATTTCGCATGTCCGGCTAGGCCTTTGGAGGCAGGGTGCCGGTATCGGTGGGCCGCAGTGACGGCGGGTCAGGGGACCGGGACAGCGACACACCGGGGGCCACCGAGCCGATGCGCTGACGTGCGAGGGGCGTATCCGCTACGAACGACGCGCCGACCTCCATCAGTGCCTGCTCGAACTGGCCTGCAGCCTCGTCGGACTCCGTCGTCTGCGCACCTCACGATGAAGCGAGCGGTCAATTGAGGATGATCGGATTGGTGAGTGCGGCGACGTGCCCGTTGGAATGGCGGACCTCGATGCGGACGAACGCCGAGTCTTCCGCTGTCGTGTCCCACTGCACCACGCCCGCCCCGTCACCGGCGAGAGACACCCGGTGAACCTTCCCTCGATCGGTGTGGAAGCTGACGGTCCCCACCGGCACGCCTCGTACTGCTGCCTGCACTTCCACCTGCTCACCATGAGTCGCGAGCCGTTCACCCACCCTGGCAACGCGACCATCGGCATGGGCGGTGAACGACACGTCCACATCCGCCGACTCGGCGATCCAGCTGCGGCCGGCACGGATTCCCGCCAGGACCGCCTCAGTGCTCAGCTCCTCGGCGAAGACCACGGTGTGAGGGATGCCGATCTGCCCCTCCAAATGGGTGTCGCTGTTGCCCATCGCCGGCCGCCACGAGCCCGTGTGGATGTCCGCCGCGAGGCTCCGCCCCCACTCCGCCAGGGCAGCCTCATTGTCTGCATTCCAGGGCCGGTCCGAAGTCCACAGTCCGTTCCACACCTCCACCACGTCGAAGCCCCGGAAGGGGAACATGAAGTCGCCCGACGGGTAGGGCGCATGCGGGTGCGCGACCACGCACAGGCCCCCTACTCGATGGACCTGGTCCAGGCAATGGCCGATCAGCCCGTCCCTGACCTGGTGGTTCCAGTCGACGACCTCGCCAGGACTGATGCCGAGCGCCAGCCAGTGCCCGGTCTTCGTGGTCACTTCCTCACCGAGAAGGATCAGGAAGTCATCGGCAGCCAGATGCCCCCATGCACCGGGGGCTGCGGCTGAGTTGTGCTCCGTCGTCGCGATGAAGTCGAGCCTGGCGGCGCGCGCCCGAACGGCCAACTCTTCAGGGGTGAGTTCCCCGTCCGAGTGGACGGAGTGGACATGGCAGTCCCCGCGGTACCAGGCCGCCCCGCGTCCGACCGCCCGCGCCCGCGGAAAGCTCAAACTCGACAAGGATCTCTCCCCCAAAGTCCTGTCACGTCAACGCGCAAGCAAAGCAACCGGTTCCGTCGCGCCACTGAGCAACCGTCTCAGCCGAGAGGTCAGACCAAGATCTCATTCTGAAACGATCAGTAAGGCGCTGACATGCCGGGGCCTCCGGACCAAGGCTGCCGACAGAGCGGGGTGCCCGTGAGCCGGGCGCCGGTGAGCCGGGGTGCCAGTAGACCCGGGTGCCGGCAGGCCGGCGGGCCAGGTGTCGGCGGGCCGGGGCGCCGGTAGACCCGGGGCCAGTGGACCGGGGAGCCGGAGTGCCGGTGGGCCAGGTGTCGGCGGGCCGGGGCTCAAGCGGGCCGGAGAGCCGGTGGGCCGACGTGCCGGTGGACCGGGGCTCAAGCGGGCCGGAGTGTCGGCGGGCCCGGCGCTGGTGGACCGGGGTGTCGGCGGGCCGGGGTGTCGGTGGGGAATGACTGCCGGGGGCGGAGGCGGTTCGCCTTCGCCCCCGGTCAGGGGTTGTGCCGGGTCGTCAGTCCTTGGCCGGTGTGTCGGACTCCGCCGCGTCCTCCAGGGCCTTCAGAGCCGGGTCCATGATCACGTCCTCGTCACGGGCCTCGATGGTCGGGTCCTCCGGGAAGTGGCAGGCCGTGAGGTGGTCCGCCCGGTTGCCGGAGATCTGGACCAGCGGGGGCTCGTCCGTGGCGCACTTGTCCTGCGCCTTCCAGCAGCGGGTACGGAAGCGGCACCCGGACGGCGGGAGGATCGGCGAGGGGACGTCACCGGACAGGCGGATCCGCTCGCGGCTCGCACCCGTTCCGTCGAGGTCGACCTCGGGCACCGCGGAGAGCAGGGCGTGCGTGTACGGGTGCCGGGGCCGGTTGTAGATCGACTCCCGGTCACCGACCTCGACGATCTTGCCGAGGTACATGACCGCGACCCGCTGCGAGAAGTGCCGTACCACCGCCAGGTCGTGCGCGATGAACAGGAACGCGATACCCAGCTCTTCCTGGACCTTCTTGAGCAGGTTCACGACCTGCGCCTGGATCGACACGTCCAGGGCGGAGACCGGCTCGTCCGCCACGATCAGCTTGGGCTGGAGGGCCAGCGCCCGGGCCACGCCGATGCGCTGACGCTGACCGCCGGAGAACTCGTGCGGGAAGCGGTTGTAGTGCTCGGGGTTGAGGCCGACCAGCTCCAGGAGCTCCCGGACCCTCGTCTCCCGGCCGCCCTCCGGCTCGATCCCGTTGACCTCCATCGGCGACTTGATGATCGAGCCGACGGTCTGGCGCGGGTTCAGCGAGGAGTACGGGTCCTGGAAGATCATCTGGATCTCGGACCGCACCGGCGCCAGCTGACGGCGTGAGGCGTGCGTGATCTCGTGACCGGCGTACGTGATCTTGCCGGCCGTGGGCTCCAGGAGCCGCGTGATCAGCCGGCCGGTCGTCGACTTGCCGCAGCCGGACTCGCCGACCAGGCCGACGCTCTCGCCGACGCCGACCGTCAGGTCGACCCCGTCGACCGCCTGGACGGCGCCGACTTTCCGTTTGATCGGGAAGCCGCCGTAGATCGGGAAGTGCTTCGTCAGGCCCTCGACCCGGAGGAGTTCCTCGCGTGAGGTACCGGTGGAACCCTGCTGGGCGGGGAGGGTGAGGTTGTCGCTCATGTCTCGGATCTCCCTAGCGCAGCCGGGGCTGGATCTTGTCGATGAAGATGGACTGCTTCTGCTCGGCGGTCAGGTGGCACGCGGAGGCGCGCCCCTCGCCGAGCGGCGGGCGGGAGTCGGTGCACAGCGTGCCCGGCACCTCGTCCTTGAAGGCGCACCGCGGGTGGAACGGGCAGCCGGAGGGCGGGTTGAGCAGCGAGGGCGGCGAGCCGGGGATCGGCTCCAGCGCCTCGTTGATGTCGCCGTCCAGGCGGGGCATGGAGCTCAGCAGACCCCAGGTGTAGGGGTGCTTGGGCTCGCCCAGGACCTCTCGGACGGAGCCGCGCTCCACGGCCCGGCCCGCGTACATCACCAGCAGGTCGTCGGCCATGTTCGAGATGACGCCGAGGTCGTGCGTGATGAAGATGATCGCGGAGCCGAACTCCTGCTGGAGGTCCTTGAGCAGGTCCAGGATCTGGGCCTGCACGGTGACGTCCAGCGCGGTGGTCGGCTCGTCGGCGATCAGCAGGTCGGGGTCGCACATCAGCGCCATGGCGATCATCGCGCGCTGGCGCATACCGCCGGAGAACTGGTGCGGGTAGTCGTCGAACCGCTGCTTGGGCTGCGGGATGCCGACCTTCTCCAGCAACTCGACGGCACGGTCCCTGGCCTCCTTCTTGGAGGCGCCCCGGTGCTTCATGAACGGCTCGGCCAGCTGACGGCCCACCGTGTAGAACGGCGACAGCGCGGTCAGCGGGTCCTGGAAGATCATGGCCATCTTGTTGCCGCGGAGCTGCTCCAGCTCCCGCTCCGTGGCCGTGACCAGCTCCTTGCCGTCGAGGACGATCTCGCCGTCGACGGTGCTGGTGCGGGGGTTGTGCAGGCCCAGGATCGTCAGGTTGGTGACGGACTTCCCGGAGCCGGACTCGCCGACGATGCCCAGGGTCTTGCCGCGCTCGACGTCGAAGGAGAGGCCGTCGACCGCCTTGACGATGCCGTCCTCGGTGGAGAACTGCACCTTCAGATCACGCACCGAGAGGAAGCTCTCCGGACCGGTCGGGGCCGGCGCGTCCTCGGTCTTGGTCAGTGTGGTCACGGTGGTTCGTTCTTCCTAGGAGAGCCGGACGCGCGGGTCGATGTAGGCGTACGCGATGTCGGTGAGGATGTTGACGATCAGGATGAAGAAGGCACCGAACAGCATGACACCCATGGTGAGCGGCAGGTCCTTGTGGACCGCGCCGTCCACTGCGAGACGGCCGATCCCCTGGAGCGAGAACGTCAGCTCGGTGACCACGGCGCCGCCGAGCATCGCGCTGATGTCGATGCCGAGGACCGTGACGATCGGGATCATCGAACCGCGCCAGGCGTAGCGGAAGAACACGTACCTGTTCGACATGCCCTTGGCGCGGGCGGTGCGGACGTGCTCCTCCGCGAGCTGCTCGATCATCGAGGAGCGCGCCATACGCGTGTACTGCGCGGTGAAGATGGTCGCCATCACCAGCGTGGGCAGCAGCAGTCCGGTGAACCACCGCCAGGGGTTCTCGGTGATCGGGTGGTACGCGGGGTTGTCCATCCAGCCCGTGCTGTAGACGAAGATCAGCAGGACGATCGGACCGAGCACGTAGATCTGGAACGAACTGAGCACCATGGACACGCCGGTGGCGACCCTGTCGACCAGTGTGCCGCGCCTGTAAGCGGAGATCATGCCGGCGCCGACACCGACGATGACGAAGACGATCGCGCCGCCCGCGGTGAGTGTAAGGGTCGTCGGGAAGCGGTCCATGATCGTCGACCAGACCATGTCGCCCGAGTAGAACGACTGGCCGAGGCAGGGTGCGTTGCAGTGCCCGGTCGGGTAGTCGCGGCCCATCACGATCCCGGACATGAAGTCCCAGAACTGCTGATGGATGGGCAGGTTGAGGCCGAGTGCCTGGCGGATGTCCTCCAGTCTCGCGGGCGAGCAGTCCTTGCCACAGGCCAGGGAGGCGTAGTCGGAGGGCGCGGCGACGAACAGGAAGAACGTGGCGGCGCCGATGAGGAACAGGGTGACCAGGGCACCGACCGTGCGCCGGAGGATGAACTGAAACATGGCGGGAGGGCTGCTCTCTGCGGAGACGGTGGGAGGTTTCACGGAGGTGCGGGGGTGCGCTCCGCCTGGTGCGCACCCCCGCGATCAGCCGTAGAGAGTTACGACTTCACGTAGAGGCGGGTGATGTCGATGAGGCTGGACACCGAGCCGTAGCGGGCACCGCCGATGTTCGACCCGGAGAGCTGGAACTGCTTGGTGTACCAGAGCGGGGCGGCCGGGAGGACCTTCTCCAGCAGGTAGTGCTGGGCTTCCTTCCAGGTCTTGGCAGCCGCGGTCGGGTCCTCGGAGAGGGCCTGCTTGATCAGGGCGTCGACCTTGGGGTCCTTGACGTGGGAGTAGTTCGAGGAACCGTCGGCGACCTGGGTACCGTCGTAGATGGGCGTGATCACCGTGCCCGCGGACGGCCAGTCCTGGCCCCAACCCGTGATGTAGATGTCGTACGGGTTGTTGAGCTTGCCGATCTGCTCGTAGTAGCTCGCGGAGTCGACCTCCTTGGCCACCACGTCGAAGCCGACCTTGGTGAGGGCGTCCTCGATGGCGACCTTGCGCTTCTGGCCGGCCTCGCTGTTGGAGTAGGCGAAGACGACCTTCTTCTCGGCCGCCGGAACGCCCTTGAGGATCTCCTTGGCCTTCGCGATGTTGCCCTGCGGCGCCTTCAGACGGCCGTACGGGTCGTAGCTCGCCTCGTAGCCCGGCAGGGTCGGGGCGAAGTAGTTCGGCGCGACGTCGCCGCCGTAGGCACCGCCCTCACCGGCGATGAGCGACTTGGAGTTGACCGCGTAGGTGATGGCCTGGCGGACCTTGAGGTCCTTCACGCGGCTCAGGTTGAAGGTCAGCTGCATGACGTAGGGCTGGTAGCCCTTGACCGTGCGCTTGTTGACGGCCGGGTTACCGATGACGTCCTGGATCTGCGTGGCCTCGACGGCGCCGGTGAGCTGGATGGCGTTCTTGTCCTCGCCCTGGTCGGCGATCAGACGCTTGGTCTGGGTCGACTCGGTGACGCCGAACTGGAAGTCGAAGCCGTTCGCGTACTGGTGGCGGACGGAGTCGGTCTTCGGGTCCCAGTTGGTGTTCTTCTGGAGGACGAGTTCCTTGCCGACCTTGTTCGAGACGATCTTGTACGGGCCGGTGGCGACCGGAGCCTTGTCGTACGCCGCCTTGGTGTCCGTCTTCGCCGGGACGATGGCGTAACCGGCCATGGCCATGGTCTGCGGCAGGTCGGGGCGCGCGGTGTCGAAGTGGAAGACGACCGTCTTGTCGTCCGGGGTGTCCAGGACCGAGGCCGGCAGGTGCTTCTTGCCGAAGCCGCCGTCCGGGAGCGCCTTGCGGTACTCCGCGCCGCTCAGCCAGGTCTGCAGGTAGGTCGGGCCGTCGAAGATGAAGCTCGCGTACTGACGCTCGACGGTGTGGCGGACGTCGGCGGACGTGATCGCGTTGCCGTTCTGGTCCTTGATGCCGTCCTTCAGCGTGAAGGTCCAGGTCTTGCCGCCGTCCGAGGACTTGCCCGAGTCGGTCGCGAGGTCACCGACGACCGAGACGCCGCCCTTGCCGTCCTCCTTGAACTGGGTCAGGCGACGGAACAGCAGGTTGGCGACCTGACCGGCGTCGGAGACGTAGATCTGGCCCGGGTCCAGGTGCGAGAGGCCCGCCTCCTGGTAGACGTTGATCGTGCCGCCGGCCTTGGCGCCCGTGACGTCCTCGGCAGGACCCGTCGACCCCGCGGCGTCGGCGTAGGTGACCGCCTTCGACTGGACCGAGGCTTCGCTCTGGTCCTTCTTCGAGTCGGTGCCGGAGTCGCCGCCCTCGTTCTTGGAGCAGGCCGTGAGAGCCAGCGAACCGGCTGCAAGGGCGACGATTACGGCGCGCGCTCTGCGCGAGCTGATGGGCTTCATGAGGCGAATACCTACCTGTCGGTTGTTATCCATGAGTACTGCCTGACGCGGCTGGTAGGCCGACGCGGGGGCGGCAGTCACCCCCCACCAATGGACGAGTTACCGCCCGGACTTGGGGTCGAAAGCGTCCCGGACCGAGTCTCCGAGGAGATTGAAGGCCAGGACGAAGATCACCAGCGCCGTGCCGGGGAAGAAGAGGAACGCCGGGTCCTGCTCGGTGTAGTTGGCAGCGGCGGCGAACAGTCGTCCCCAGTCCGGTGTCGGCTCGACGAAACCGACTCCGGCGAACGAGAGGAAGGCGATGGTGAGGATGGTGCTGGGCAGGGAGTACGTGAACTGCACCAGGATCGGCGTCACCACGTTCGGCAGGATCTCCTTGCGGACGATCCGCGCCGGGGAGGCGCCGGAGACCTTGGCGGCCTCGACGAACTCCCTCTCACGCAGGGACAGCACGGTGGAGCGGACCAGGCGCGCCATGCTCATCCAGCCCAGCAGCCACAGCACGATCAGCATCGCCAGTGCGCGGAAGTACGTGGGGGTCTCCTCCCGCGGGTCGACGAAGAACGCGGTGACCACGGGCATGAAGGCGATGAAGAAGAGCTGCTGGGGGAAGGACAGGAAGAAGTCGGTGACCCGACCGATCCAGTAGTCGGTACGACCACCGAAGTACCCGCCGATCAGACCGATGATCACGCCCGTGGCCATCAGCAGGACCGTCACACCGAGTGCCATGAACAGCGACGTCCGCATGCCGTACATGAGCATGGCGAACAGGTCACGGCCGTACTGCGGCTCCACACCGAACCAGTGGTCTCCCGAGACGCCGCCGAAGTAGCCCAGGGGAAGACCGAACTGGTCCAGGATGGGCTTGTCCGCGTAGGTCGGGTCCTGCCCGTACAACGTGTACGGGTCGGTCCCGCTCAGCTTGGTCAGCAGCGGCGCGAGCAGCGAGACGACGAAGTACAAAATCACTACCACGGCGCAGATGACACCGGTACGGTCACGCTTGAAGCGCTGCCACATCAGCTGGCCGGGAGAACGACCCTCGAGCTTCTGCTCGCCCTTGACAGGCGCGGCGTCCGTCTCGAGCTCGGGGTCCAAGGCGACTGGACTGGTCATGTGTGTACTTCCCCCGGGGGGTTGGAGAGCTGTGCGCAGCACAGATACCGGCAGGTTCTGTGGTTTGGGGGAACTGTCGCCAAAGTGTTCAACGCGCGTCAAGGGCGGAAGGCATAGGGATCTCCCTACCGACCATATTTTGAGGAAAAATTGCAAAGATTGACACCTGGTCGCGCTTGACACGCGAGACGACAGACCGTCAAAACGGACATACCGGAATGGATTTCCGTTCACATGTCCGAAACACGACGGATGGATTACCGATTACCGGACGGTCACACATAGGTCACGGACAGGCTTCTGTGGGCAGGCCGAAGGCCCGGTTCCTCAGGAGTCGAAGAACCGGGCGGTCGACTGTCGCCGGCGGTGGGATCAGCCGTGCTTGGCGCGGCTCGCGGCGCGGGCGCGCTCGCGGCCGTCCAGCTTGACCTTGCGGATGCGCACCGCCTCCGGGGTCACCTCGACGCACTCGTCGTCGCGGCAGAACTCCAGGGACTGCTCCAGGGAGAGCTTGCGCGGCGGCACGATCGCCTCGAACGAGTCGGCGGCGGCCGAGCGCATGTTGGTGAGCTTCTTCTCCTTGGTGATGTTCACGTCCATGTCGTCGGAGCGCGAGTTCTCGCCGACGATCATGCCCTCGTACACCTCGGTGCCGGGGTCGGTGAACAGCACGCCGCGCTCCTGGAGGTTCGTCATCGCGAAGGCGGTGACGGCACCCGAGCGGTCGGCGACCAGCGAGCCGTTGTTACGGGTCGTCAGCACGCCGAACCACGGCTCGTGGCCCTCGTGGATGGAGTGGGCGATGCCCGTGCCGCGCGTGCCGGTCAGGAACTCCGTACGGAAGCCGATGAGACCGCGGGAGGGAACGACGAACTCCAGGCGGACCCAGCCCGAGCCGTGGTTGGACATGTTGTCCATCCGGCCCTTGCGGACGCCCATGAGCTGTGTGACCGCGCCCATGTGCTCCTCGGGCACGTCGATCGTCATGCGCTCGACCGGCTCGTAGACCTTGCCGTCGACCACCTTGGTGACGACCTGCGGCTTGCCGATGGTCAGCTCGAAGCCCTCGCGGCGCATCTGCTCGACCAGGATGGCCAGCGCCAGCTCACCACGGCCCTGCACCTCCCAGGCGTCCGGGCGCTCGGTGTCCAGGACGCGCAGCGAGACGTTACCGATCAGCTCACGGTCGAGACGGTCCTTGACCTGACGCGCGGTCACCTTGCGGTCCTTGACGGCCGCCTTGTTCTCGGCGCCCTTGCCGGTGCCGCCACGGCCGACCAGCGGCGAGGTGTTGGTACCGATGGTCATGGAGATCGCGGGCTCGTCGACCGTGATCAGCGGGAGCGGAATCGGGTTCTCGGGGTCGGCGAGGGTCTCGCCGATCATGATGTCCGGGATACCGGCGACGGCACAGATGTCACCGGGGCCGGCCTTCTCGGCGGGCTTGCGGGTGAGCGCCTCGGTCATCAGCAGCTCGGTGATGCGGACGTTGGACATCGTGCCGTCGCGCTTGATCCAGGTGACGGTCTGGCCCTTGCGGAGCTCGCCCTCCTCGACGCGGAGCAGCGCGATACGGCCGAGGAAGTTGTCCGCGTCCAGGTTGGTGACGTGCGCCTGGAGCGGGGCCTCCTCGTCGTACTGCGGGGCCGGGACGTGCGACAGGATCGTGGTGAAGAACGGCTCCAGGCTGTCGCTGTCGGCCGGGACCGTGCCGTTCTCCGGCTTGGTCAGCGAGGCGACACCGGCACGCGCACACGCGTAGACGATCGGGAACTCGATCTGCTCCTCGTCGGCGTCCAGGTCGAGGAAGAGGTCGTAGGTCTCGTTGACGACCTCGTCGATACGGGAGTCGGGCCGGTCCGTCTTGTTGATGCACAGGATGACGGGCAGCCGCTGCTGGAGCGCCTTGCGCAGCACGAAGCGGGTCTGCGGCAGCGGGCCCTCGGAGGCGTCGACGAGCAGCACCACCGCGTCCACCATCGACAGGCCGCGCTCGACCTCACCGCCGAAGTCGGCGTGGCCGGGGGTGTCGATGATGTTGATGGTGATGACATCGCTGCCATCCTTGGGGTGGTACTTGACCGCCGTGTTCTTGGCCAGGATCGTGATGCCCTTCTCACGCTCCAGGTCGTTCGAGTCCATCATTCGGTCGTCGAGCGACTCGGCGGCGTGCGCTGCGAAGGCACCGGCCTGCTTCAGCATGGCGTCGACGAGGGTCGTCTTGCCGTGGTCGACGTGGGCGACGATGGCGACGTTGCGGATGTCGTGGCGCGTGGCCATGAAGGCGTACTCCTGGAGTGTGAGGAAGGCCGACGCGTACTTCTGTGTTACGCGGACCCTGCCGGGCTGAACACGCCACGGCCTTACCCCATCGTACGTTGCCCGTGCACCCGGGGCTCGCCGGGCTCAGTCCCCCGCGGGCCCGGCGGGGGCCTTGGCGCCCTTCTCCAGGAAGCCCATGTCCTCGTAGACCGGCGTCTGGAACCCGAAGGCACCCGCGTTCACCAGGTTCTTCTTCGCGGCTGTCAGCTGGGGCCGCTGGTACAGCGGGATGGACCCGGCGGCGGCCCAGATCCGGGAGTCGGCCTTGCGGATCAGGCCCCGGCTCTCCCCCTCGTCCAGCGTGGTGAGGGCCTGGTCGAAGAGCTGGTCCACCTGGTCCGTACCGACCCGGGTGTAGTTCTGCTCCACGTTCAGCGATCCGTCCGCGGCCGGCACCGGTTTGGCGAAGATGGGGCGGGCGTCGGTGGCGGGGAAGGCGGACGCGGGCCAGGAGTACAGCGCGAGGTCGTACTGCCCGGACGCGATGTGGTCCTTGAAGTAGCTCTCGTCGGACACCTTGGAGATCTCGGTCCGGATGCCGATCTTCTCCAGCATCGAGGCGATCCGCCCGGCCACGGTCCGCAGCGTCCCGGACCCCGGGCCCGACGGCAGCACGAACCGCAGGGTCAGCGCCTTGCCGTCCTTGGCCAGCACCTTCGCCGCCGCACCCGCCGGAGCGGGCGTGCCCTTGGGCGCGTACGCCCCCGCCGGCGCCCCGCCCTGCTTCAGCTTGTCGGCGTACTGCTTGCCGTCCGGCGCGAGGCGCCGCGAGCCGCCGTCGCTCTTCTTCGCGTGGTCCTTGGGGTCCTTGTCGTCGCTCTTGTCGTCCTCCCCGACGATGTACGTGCCGTCCCCGTCCTCGGAGTCCTTGTCTGCCTTGCTCGCCTTGTGGGCCTTGTCGGTCTTCTTGCCCTTGGCGCCGGCGGCCTTCTTCTCCTTCTTCTCCACCGGTCCCCCGGGCACCCAGCCGGCGTCGGCCAGCAGCGCCGACGCCTCCTTGGTGTCCTGGCCGCCGAGCGCGCCGCTGTTGTCGGCGTAGGCGTCCTGGCCCGAGAGCGCGAGGTGGCTGCCGACGGGTACGGCGGGCAGTCCGAGCGGGGTGAGGACGACGCCGGCCAGCGCCTTGCGGTCGAGGGCGCGGGCCACGGCCCGGCGGACCCGCTCGTCGGTGAGGGGACCCGAGGCGCCGTTGAGGGCGAGCTGGGTGTAGGCGGGCTCCAGCGACCTGCGGACCTCGAAGCCCTTCAGGGCCGTCTGCTCGCGCTCGTACGCGGCGACCGTCCTGCGCTCCTTCTCGCGGGCGCTGATCTCGTCGTCGGCGGCCTCTTCGTCGTCCCCGTGGGCGACGGCCCAGGAGCGCAGCGCGTCGGAGGCGCCCAGGTTGCTGCCGGGGCCGTGGGCCGGGAGACCGCCCGGACCGGCGAGCGGGGTGCTGCCGGCCTTGGCGCCCGCGCGTCCGGCAAGGCTGATGCGTCCGAGGGCCTCGGGGTCGATCTCGGCGAGGTCGATCTCGCCGGCGGCCAGCGCGGCGGCCCGCTTGTCGCGCGGCACGGCGCGCAGCACGATCTCGTCCAGCTTGGCGGGGTGGCCCCACCAGCGCGGACTGCGGGTGAGGACGACCTCGTCGCCCTTGCGGTCGACCTTCTTCACCTTGAAGGGACCGGCGGTGACCTTGAGCTTCTTGCGGGCGGAGTCGTTGAAGGAGTCCGGGGTGCCCATGACGTCCTTGGGGTACAGCGGCGAGAACAGCGAACGCCAGTCGGCGTACGGCCGTGCGAAGGTGACCCGGACCTCCAGGTCGTTGGCCCCGCGCTGGATCTTCTCGATGCGGTCGTAACCGGCGTTGCGGGCCGTCCAGTACGCGGAGTCCTTGCCGGACAGGGCGCGCCACTGGGCGGCGAAGTCGGCGGCGCCGATCTCGCGGCCGTCGCTCCACACGGCCTGCTGGTTCAGCTTGTACAGCACGACCTGCTTCGGCTCGGTCTCGACGACCTTCGCCGACTCCAGGTAGTCGAGGTCGGCCTGCGGCCGTCCGTCGGCGTCGAGCCGGTACATCGACGGCAGGACCGCCTGGGCGACGGTGGTGGTGGTCGCGTCCGCGTCCGACTGGAACGTGTTGAGGGTCTCCGGCACCGCGTCCGTGGCCCAGTGCAGGGTGCCTCCGTCGGCGACCAGGTCGCGGGGGGCGGGTGCGATGTCCTGCTCCGCGAGGGGCTTGCTCGCCCTCTCCTCGGTACTGCACCCGGCGAGCGCGGGCACCGCGAGCGCACCCGCGGTGAGGAAGGCGACCGAGCGCATGACCGCGCGCAGTCCGACGCCGTCGTGGGACATGCCGGTTACCTCCGAGAGTGCGCCGCCAGGTTTTGATCACGTTTGGCGGTATATGGAGTTGATCAGATGTATGCCGATACTGAAGAGGAAAGGGTTCGGCAGCGGAGGGCGACACGGCGTGAGCGACGGGAAAGCCCACCCGGGCGGCCCAATGTTCTTCAGCCCGCCCGGCGTCCGAGGACGAGTCCCTGGGGCCGAAGGGGGTCCGGGGACGAAGGGCGGGCTGGGGGCGCAACCCCCGGGGACGCGCGCCCCCGGCTCACCCGCACGCATCCGCCCACCGCTGGAGGCAATCCGTGCACACCCCTTCCACGCGGCAGGTGTGACGCGCAACACTCTCAGGCGCATGACCGTTCCTGCCCAGGGCGACCGCGCCCGCGGAAGTGAGGTCACGTCATGTCCGTGAACGACGAACTGGCATCGGCTCAGCGCTCGCTCGACGAAGTGCTCCGGTACGTCAAGCGCCTGGAGCAGCAGTTGGGCAGCGGTGGACTGGAGATGCGCCGCGTCCGGATGGACGCCGACCGGCTGCGCGAGAGCCTCGCGCTGCTCAGGGAGACCGACCCGGAACTCGCCAAAGCCCGGCGCCCCGACCTGGTCTCCATCTCGGACACCCCGTACGACAACAGCCTGTGGACGGACTCGGACGACGAGGGTCTGGGGGCCCGCGACCGCCGAGCCCCCTGAACCCGACCGGAGTCAAGAGTTGGCCACTGGTACGGAACCGCCCGACACCGAATCCCATACCGCGCGCGGCGGCGTACGCACCGGTACGCGCGCCGCGATCGACGCCCCGCATCTGCGCACCGACCGCTGGTGGCTGGCGCCGGCGGCCACCGCTGCCGGGCTGCTCGCCTTCATCGTGTACTCGACGTGGCGGGCCTTCGCCGACACGGACTACTACGCGGCCCCGTATGTCTCGCCGTTCTACTCGCCCTGTCTCGCCGAGCGCTGCGAGACCATGCGCCACGGCCCCAACTGGGAGATTTTCGGCGGCTGGTGGGGCATCTCGCCCGCGATCATCATCCTGATCTTCCCGCTCGGCTTCCGGCTGACCTGCTACTACTACCGCAAGGCCTACTACCGGGGCTTCTGGGCGTCCCCGCCGGCCTGTGCGGTGGCCGAGCCGCACAAGAAGTACACCGGTGAGACCCGCTTCCCGCTGGTCCTGCAGAACATCCACCGGTACTTCTTCTACGCGGCGATCCTGGTCGCCTGCATCCTGACCTACGACACCGTGCTCTCGTTCCGCAACGAGAAGTACGAGTGGGGCCACATGGGCCTCGGCAGTCTCGTGTTCCTGGTCAACATCGCGCTGATCTGGGCGTACACCCTCTCCTGCCACTCCTGTCGGCACATCGTCGGCGGCAAGCTCAAGCACTTCTCCAAGCACCCCGCGCGCTACAGGGCCTGGCAGTTCGTCGGGAAGCTCAACGCCCGGCACATGCAGCTGGCCTGGGCGTCGCTGGTGAGCGTGGCGCTCGCCGACTTCTACGTGTTCCTGGTCGCCTCCGGCGCTTTCGATGATCCGAGGTTTTTCTGATGTCCGTGGTCGACCGGCAGGAGTGGGACGTCGTCGTGGTGGGCGCCGGGGGTGCCGGTCTCCGTGCCGCCATCGAGGCCCGTGAGCGCGGTGCCCGTACCGCCGTGATCTGCAAGTCGCTGTTCGGCAAGGCGCACACCGTGATGGCCGAGGGCGGCATCGCGGCCAGCATGGGCAACGCCAACTCCAACGACAGCTGGCAGGTCCACTTCCGCGACACCATGCGCGGCGGCAAGTTCCTCAACCAGTGGCGGATGGCGGAACTGCACGCCCAGGAGGCCCCGGACCGGGTCTGGGAGCTGGAGACCTGGGGCGCCCTGTTCGACCGTACGAAGGACGGCCGGATCTCCCAGCGCAACTTCGGCGGCCACGAGTACCCGCGCCTCGCCCACGTCGGCGACCGCACCGGCCTCGAACTGATCCGCACCCTCCAGCAGAAGATCGTGGCCCTGCAGCAGGAGGACCACCGCGAGACCGGGGACTACGAGTCGCGGCTGAAGGTGTACCAGGAGTGCACGGTCACCCGGGTCCTGAAAGACGGCAGCCGCGTCTCCGGTGTCTTCGCCTACGACCGTGAGACCGGCCGTTTCTTCGTCCTCGAAGCGCCCGCCGTGGTCATCGCCACCGGTGGCATCGGCAAGTCCTTCAAGGTGACGTCGAACTCGTGGGAGTACACCGGCGACGGGCACGCGCTGGCGCTGCTCGCGGGCGCGCCCCTGCTGAACATGGAGTTCGTGCAGTTCCACCCGACCGGCATGGTCTGGCCCCCCTCGGTGAAGGGCATCCTCGTCACCGAGTCGGTGCGCGGCGACGGCGGGGTGCTGCGCAACTCCGAGGGCAAGCGGTTCATGTTCGACTACGTCCCCGACGTCTTCAAGGAGAAGTACGCCGAGTCGGAGGAGGAGGGCGACCGCTGGTACGAGGACCCGGACAACAACCGGCGGCCACCGGAGCTCCTGCCGCGTGACGAGGTGGCGCGGGCCATCAACTCCGAGGTGAAGGCGAACCGGGGCTCCCCGCACGGCGGGGTCTTCCTGGACGTGTCCACGCGCATGCCCGCCGAGGTCATCCGGCGCCGGCTGCCGTCCATGTACCACCAGTTCAAGGAGCTGGCGGACGTCGACATCACGGCCGAGCCGATGGAGGTCGGGCCGACCTGTCACTACGTGATGGGCGGTGTCGCCGTCGAGTCCGACACGGCGGCGGCGCGCGGGGTGCCGGGGCTGTTCGCGGCCGGCGAGGTCGCGGGCGGCATGCACGGCTCGAACCGCCTCGGCGGCAACTCCCTCTCCGACCTGCTGGTGTTCGGACGCCGGGCGGGTCTGCACGCGGCCGAATACGCGGCGGACCTGAGCGACAGCCGCCCACCGGTGGACGAGGGCCAGGTCGACGCGGCGGCGGCCGAAGCCCTGCGGCCGTTCTCGGCGGAGGGCACGGAACCCGCCGCGGGACCCGCGGAGAACCCGTACACCCTGCATCAGGAACTCCAGCAGGCCATGAACGACCTGGTCGGCATCATCCGCCGCGAGGGCGAGATGGAGCAGGCGCTGGAGAAGCTCGCGGATCTGCGGGTACGGGCCCGGCGGGCCGGGGTCGAGGGGCACCGGCAGTTCAACCCGGGCTGGCACCTCTCCCTGGACCTCAGGAACATGCTGCTGGTCAGCGAGTGCGTGGCGCGGGCGGCCCTGGAACGCACCGAGTCGCGCGGCGGACACACCCGCGAGGACCATCCGGTGATGGACCGCAAGTGGCGCCGCGTCAACCTGCTGTGCCAACTCGTCGACCCGACAGGCGGGTTGGCGGCCACGGACCCGGTCCGCGGCCAGATCGACCTCACCCGTGAGACCACCGACCCCATCCGCGCCGACCTGCTCGCCCTCTTCGACAAGGAGGAGCTGGTCAAGTACCTCGCCGAAGAGGAGCTGTACGAATGAGCGGCTACACGGCCCACTTCAAGGTGTGGCGGGGTGATGTGAAGGGCGGTGACCTGGAGGACTTCGAGGTCGAGGTGAACGAGGGTGAGGTCGTCCTCGACATCGTCCACCGTCTCCAGGCCACCCAGGCACCCGATCTCGCCGTCCGCTGGAACTGCAAGGCGGGCAAGTGCGGTTCGTGCTCGGCGGAGATCAACGGGCGGCCCCGGCTGCTGTGCATGACCCGGATGTCGGTGTTCACCAAGGAGCAGACAATCACCGTCACTCCGCTGCGGGCCTTCCCGGTCGTCCGGGACCTGGTCACGAACGTCGGCTTCAACTACCAGAAGGCGCGCGAGGTCCCGGCGTTCGTGCCGCCCGCCGACCTCGGTCCCGGCGAGTACCGGATGATGCAGGAGGACGTGGACCGCTCGCAGGAGTTCCGCAAGTGCATCGAGTGCTTCCTGTGCCAGGACACCTGCCATGTCGTCCGTGACCACGAGGAGAACAAACCGGCGTTCGCGGGCCCCCGGTTCCTCATGCGGGTGGCGGAGTTGGACATGCATCCGCTGGACGCGGCGCAGGAGTCCGGCCTGGACCGCAAGAAGACGGCCCAGGACGAACACGGCCTCGGCTACTGCAACATCACCAAGTGCTGCACGGAGGTCTGCCCCGAGGGCATCAAGATCACGGACAACGCGCTGATCCCCCTGAAGGAACGGGCCGTCGACCGCAAGTACGACCCGCTGGTGTGGCTGGGGTCGAAGATCAGGAGGAGGTCTTCGTAGCGTCCCCGGGAGCGCGGCCGTGGCGCTGGGCCAGGAACTGGATCAACACGCCCGTCACGAACAGGATCCAGCCGGTCCACGCCACGTACGCGGACGAGCCGTGCGGTGACCGCGCCATGGGGCCCAACACGCCCCACACGGCTGTTGCGGCCGCGAAGGCCAGCGACCCGAAACCCGACAGCCTCGGCCGCCGGACCTTGGACCGGTGCCACGACAGGACCCAGCCCGTCGGCCCGATCCATACCGATCATCGTCCCACGAGCTCCATCACCCTGACCAGGTTGGATTCCGCGATCTCCCGCATCCACTCCGGGTTCGGGAAGTCGCCCTCGATGAGCCGGAGCGGGCCCGCGACCAGGGACACGTGCATGGCGAGGCGGTAGAGGCGCATCCGGTCCTCGTCCAGGTCGGGCGCGCGCAGAACCTCGTAGTGCCGCGGGCCGAAGCGGATCCGCAGGAAGACGTGCTCCCACTCGACGTCGAAGTACATCAGGCCCTCGACGTCGATCAGGGCGGGCCGCCCCCGGTCGTCCAACAGGACGTGGTCGGCGCCGAGTTCGCCGTGGATGAGGGTGTGCCGGGCGCGGGTCCTGACGGCCGCGGCGAGCCGTCGCACGGTCTCCTCGAGCTCCTCCCGCACACCGGCGATCCGCTCGTCCCGGACGGCGGCCTCCTCGATGTGGCGCAGGGCGCCCGCGGTGATGCGCTGCTCGCACGAACTCGCCGTCGAGGTACCGCCGTTGTCGACGAGCCCGACCTTGCCGAAGGCGGCGCCCTGCTGGGCGTGCAGGGTCTTGAGTTCACTGGCGAGCTACTCAAGGGCGGCGCGCCCGGCGACCGGGTCCCGCTCCAGGGCCGCCTCCAGGCTGCCGCCCCGCATGTCCTCGACGACCACGGCGTCCATTGCGGTGTCGGCGTACAGGAGGCGAGGGGTGCGGACACCGGCGGCGGCCAGCCGGTCGTGCGCGGCGGTGAAGACGTCGAGGCTCGTACCGGCGGAGAAGGGGTCGCGGGGGTCGGAGGGGCCGGCGTCCCAGTAGTCCTCGTCCGCCGACCAGACGTAGGCGACGACGGTCGTGCCGTCGTCGAGGGCGAGCCGGTAGACGCCCTTCCTGGTGCCGCCGCGCAGTCGCGTGACGGCGACGAGGGTCCGGCCGGTCGCGGCGCGGGCGAGAGGGGCGAGGTCGTCGCGGGTGAGGTGTCTGCGGGTCGGGGTCATTCGGCAGATCGTCGCAGTGCGGCGCCTCGGAGCGCAGGGGGTTTTCTAGCGGACCCAGTCCTTCTCGTACGCCGTCCAGTCGTCCTCCGTCGCCGCGAAGTCGACATACAGCGCGACGCCGAAGTTCGGGCGGTTCGCGTCCGTGCGGGAGAGGCCGAGGCGGACGCCCCGGACGGCGGCGGGGACGGTCTCGGCGAAGGCCCAGTGGTCGAAGTTGTTCTCCCGGTAGAAGGGCAGGCCCATCAGCAGGTCGGTGGAGTCCGGGGTGACCTCCAGGGCCAGCGAGGTCTGCTGGGCGACGTAACCGCCGTACAGGCTGTCCAACGGCAGGGCCGTGTCGTACGACATCACCGCGATCTGGTCGACCCGGCGCGCGACCTGCCCGAAGTACGCCTGCGACCACCACTTGGGGTGCTCGGTGAAGGTGCCCGCGACGGAGTGCAGGGCGGGCAGCGGGTCGATCTGGTGGGCGGCGACGGAGAGGGGCACTTTGCGGGCGCGGGTGACCTGGTGGAGGGCGTCGAGGAGGTCGAGGTAGTTCTGGTCGCCGGAGTGCAGGGGCTCCAGGTCGAAGTGGGCGCCGTCGAATCCGGCGGCGAGGATCTGGCGGGTGGACCGGACGACGGCGGCCCGGGTGGCCGCGTCCGCGAGGTGCAGGCCGTCGGGGCTCTCGGTGGCGAGCTTGTCGCCGAGCCAGGCCTGGACGCGGATGCCGGGGGCCGCCCTGTGCACGGCGCCGATGAGCCAACGCGCCCTCGGGTACGCCGATGCGGGCAGCGTCCCGTTGTGCTCCAGGGGCCCCGCGTGGACGTACAGGTCCCTGATGCCGGTGTCCCGGAGGCGGCGGGCGAGGGCGGTGACGTCGGCGTCGGTCTTGCGGCCGTCCACCCAGGCGTGGCCGAGCCAGATCGCGTCCTTGCCGCGGGTGCGGGTGCCGTCGGCGGGGTCGCCGGTGTAGTTGAGGCGGAGGGCGGCGGCGACGGCGAGAAGGGGCAGCAGGACGGCCAGGGCCAGCCCGAGGGCGCCCCGGCGGATCCACCGGCGGCGTCCCGGCCTCGGCGCCGGTGCGTCCTTCGCGCCCTCGTCGTCCCCGTCGGCCTGTGCCTTCTGCCCGTCCGTCATCCGCTCCCCGTCCCCTTCGCCGTACCCGCCCGCCCCGCCCCGCTCGCGCCCCCGCATTCCGGCCCATACGCTCCGAAACGTGACGTCATCCTTGGTACGGGGCCGACCGCGGCGGAGCCGCTCGCACATATCCGCGCGGGTGGCCCATGCCCTGCTGGGCGCGGTGACCGCGGTCGTGTGGCTGGTGCTGCCATGGATGACGATCAATGACGACGCTCCGGTTGCGAGCGCGCGTACGAATGCCGCGGCGCCCCAGGAGGCCGACTCCTCCGCCGCCGACCTCGTCCTGCCAGGGGCCGTGCTCGTCGTGGTGGTGGCGCTCGCCGCGTACGGCTCCCTGCGACGGATCCGCCGCACCCGCAGCCGTACGACACCCGCCGCCCCCGGCACGACCCACGTCGGCGCGTATCCCTCCCCCGCGACCCCTCCCCCGTCGGCCGACCTCGACGACCGCTCCCGTGCCGCACTCGTCGACGCCGACAACCGCCTCCGGGACTTCCGCGAGGAACTCCCTTTCGCCGAGGCCGGGTTCGGCCCCGAGGCGGTGGCCCCGTTCGCCCGCGCGGCCGAGGCGGCGACGGCCGAGCTGTCTGCCGCGTGCGCGATACGGCGGCGGTACGACGAGGGCGTGCCGCAGGAGGAGGCGGCCCGCGCGCATGCCCTCGCCGGAGTCGTGGGGCGCTGCGAGGAGGCCGCGCGGCGGCTGACCGCGGAGGCGGAGAACCTGCGAGCGCTGCGGGCGCTGGACCGGGACCCCGCCGGGGCCCTGACGACCGCCGAGACCCGCTTCCGTGAACTGACCGCCCGCACGGCGGAGGCGGAGACCCCGGACGTGGGCGACTCCGTCACCGGGTACGTCGAGCTGGCCAAGGACAGCCTGGTCACCGCCACCGTCCACCTCAACCAGACCCACCAGGCCACCGCCTCCGGCCAGGCGGACGAGGCGGTCCAGCACCTTCGCGCGGCGGAGACCGCGATCTCCCGGGCGGACGTGCTGGTGACGGCCGTGACCCGGCTGAACGCGGCGCGCGCCCAGGCCGCCGGGCTGATCCCGCCCGCACTCACCGGCGCGGAGGCGGAACTGGCCCCCTTCCGCGACGGCACCGCGCACAGGGGTGGCGCCCACGCCCGGCTCCCGCACGCCGACACGGTCCTGGCCGCCGTACGACAGGAACTGACCTCCGGCCACCCCTACGACCCGCTCGACGTGCTGCGCCGGATCGTGCGGGCGACGGCTCCCCTCGCGGACCGTCGCTCCGGGGTGCTCGGGGCCGCCGCGCTGCTGGTCGCCCGGGAGTCCGTGGCTTCGGCGGACGACTGCGTCACCGTCCACCGCGAGGGGGTCGGTGCCGCGCCCCGCGTCCTGCTGTCGGCGGCTCAGCGGCTGCTCGCCGACGATCCCCCGCAGGCGGACGCCCTGGCCCGCGAGGCACGCGACCTCGCCGAACGGGACGTACGCCTGCGCGGGCACCCCGCCTAGAACAGGCTCAGCAATGCCTCCGCCGGGTCCACCATGCCGTTCTCCCCGTCCGGCAACGGCAGTTCGAACCACACCGTCTTGCCGCGCGGTGTGCGGCGGGAACCCCAGGCCGCGCTGAGGAGACCCACGAGTTGCAGGCCCCGGCCGCCCTCGTCGGTGTCGCGGGCCCGGCGGCGGCGCGGCTGGACGAGGCCCGAGTCCCAGACCTCGCAGACCAGGGTGCGGTCCAGGAGCAGCCGGAGCCTGATCTCGCCCTCGCCGTAGCGCAGGGCGTTGGTGACCAGTTCGCTGACCAGGAGTTCGGTGGTGTCGACCAGGGGCTCCAGGTCCCAGCTGAGGAGCTGGCGGCGGGCGTACTCGCGGGCCCGGCCGACGCTGCGGGGCTCGCGCGGCAGCGTCCAGTCGCCGACGGATCCGGCGGGCAGACCCTGTACCCGCGCCATCAGCAGGGCGATGTCGTCCTCGCCGTGATGGGTGTCGAGGGTGTTGAGGACGTGGTCGCAGACGTCCTCCAGGGGCGCGGAGGGATCGGTCAGCGCTCCCACGAACGCCTGCAGCCCTTCGTCGAGGGGGTGATCGCGGCTTTCGACCAGTCCATCCGTGTAGAGCGCGAGCAGGGCGCCTTCGGGCAGTTCGACCTCGACCTCCTCGAAGGGCTCACCGCCGACGCCGAGCGGCATGCCGGGCGGCACGTCGAGCATCAGCGCGTCCTCGCCGGGTTCGACCAGGACGGGCGGGAGGTGGCCCGCGTTGGCGAAGGTGCAGCGGCGGGTCACGGAGTCGTAGACGGCGTAGACGCAGGTCGCGAGGTACACCTCCAGGAGGTCCGCCTCGCGGGGGCGACGGGCCGCGCGGGTGGCCTGCTGGACTCCGCCGGGGGCGCCGAGACCGCGGGCGATCTCGTCCAACGCGCTGAGCACCTCGGCGGGTTCGAGGTCCAGCAGGGCCAGGGTGCGGACGGCCGAGCGCAGTTCGCCCATGGCCACGGCCGCGCGCAGACCGCGGCCCATCACGTCCCCGACGACCAACGCCGTGCGGTGACCCGGCAGTTCGATGACGTCGAACCAGTCGCCGCCGACCTCGCTGGGCCGGTCCGCGGAGGAGTTGCCGGGCAGATAGCGACAGGCGATGTCCAGGCCGGCGGCCACCGGGTCGCCGGGCGGCAGCAGGGACCGCTGGAGCATCAGGGCCCGTTCGTGCTCCCGCCGGTACAGACGCGCGTTGTCGATGCAGACGGCCGCCCGCGCCGCGAGTTCCACCGCGAGATCACGGTCCCGGTCCCCGAACGGCTCGCTGCCCTTCGTCCGGGAGAACTGCGCGAGTCCTACGACGGTGTCGTGGGCGACCATCGGCACGGCGAGCGTGGACTGGACGAGGCCGCCCTCCTCGGCGGGGATGTACTGCGGGCGTGCGGTGCGCAGGGCGTCCGCGCAGGGCGAGTTGAAGGGGTAGTGGTGGACCGCGCCGACCGCGACGGGGTCGCCGGAGCCGGTGAAGGGGGCGTCGGAGACCGCGCTGGCGAAGGCGACCCGGCGCAGTTCGGCGCTGCCGTCGGCGAGGCCGGGCGGGGTCTCGTCGCCGGCCAGGAGACCCTGGTAGAGGTCGACGGTGGCCAGGTCGCAGAAGCCGGGGACGACGACGTCGAGGAGTTCGCGGGCCGTGGTCTCCAGGTCCAGGGAGTTGCCTATACGGGCGCCGGCCTCGTTGAGCAGGGCCAGATTGCGCCGGGCGGCGGCGGCCTCGCGGGCGGCGGCACGGCGGGCGGTGATGTCGGTTCCCAGCCAGGCGATGCCGATGGGGCGGCCGGAGCCGCTGTGCACGCGGTAGAGGTTGATCGACCAGTGGCGGCGCTCGTCGGAGCCCGGCAGGAAGCCGGTGACGTGCATGTCCGTGATGGAGTCGCCGGTCTCCAGGACGCGGCGCAGGGTCGCGGTGACCCGCTCGGCCTCGGGACGGGGCAGGTAGTCGTGGACGCCTTTGCCCCGGTGGTCGTCCGGAGAACCGCCGAAGAGCGAGGCGAACCGCTGGTTGGCGCGGCGGACCCGCAGGTCGGGGTCGATGAGCAGAAAACCGAAAGGTGATTGACCGAAAATCGCCTGCGAGGCGGCCAGGTCGGTCTCGATGCTGCGCAGCGTGCGCACGTCGACGACGATACAGACGGCGGCCCTCTCGCCCTCCTCGGTCCGCGTCGGCATGACGTAGACCTCGGCGAGACCCTCCCGGCCGGGCTCACCGCCCGCCGTGCCGGGGGCGCGGAAGGGGACCACGCCGGTCCACTCGCGGCCGTCCAGGATCTCGGCCATCTTGCGCTGGCCCTGCTCGTGCAGGTCCGGGTCGATGAACGCCTCGATGGGGTCCATGCCGACGGCGCGGCTCGCGGTGATGCCGAAGAGCTGTTCCGCGCGCAGGCTCCACTGGTCGACGAGGCCGTCGGGGCCTATGGAGAAGGACGCGACCTTGATGTAGTCGTAGATCGAGCCGGGCGGGCTGCTCTGCCACATGGCATCGCCGAAGGGCGCCTCGCCGGAGCGGAGATGCGCCACGGCATCATCCACGGCCTCCGTCCTCGCGCCGCCCGACGGGTCCTTCGACTCCGTGGCCTTCGCTGGTATCTCGCTCACGCGAACCGTCCCCTCCAGCTCACCGCGTCCGGTACCGGTCACCGGGGGCGGCTGCCCGCAGTATCCAGCACTACGGCGCCGCACAACACGGTGTTCACGATCACAGCACGATCCCGACGGTTTTCGGTCCGGGCTGCGACAACACTTCCAGTCTTCTAACCAGCGGACACCACGTCGAACCACGTCTGCCGACAACTGCCACTGGCCTGAACCAGCTGCTGGACAGGGGACGGGGTGTCGTACAGGCGTTCTCCATCGCGACCAGGTTCCCTTCAGTGCGGCCCGTCAGTCACGGCACCGCGAGTTCGAACCAGACCGTCTTGCCCTTCGCGCCGGGCCGGGTACCCCAGCGGCGGGCGGCAGAGGCGACCAGTTGCAGTCCGCGGCCGCTCTCGTCCTCGGGCCGGGCGACACGTTCGCGGGGCGGGTCGGGGAGCGGGTCGGAGACCTCCACGAGGAGGACTCCGTCGGCGCTCTCCGGACGGACCAGGCGGACGCCGATGGGGCCGGTGGCGTGCCGCAGCGAGTTGGTCACCAGCTCGCTGACCAGCAGGGCGGCGATGTCGGCGAGGCCGTCGAGGGCCCAGTCGCGCAGCCTCTCGCGGACCGCCGCACGGGCGGCGCGCACGGCGCCGGGTTCCGCGGGAAAGGTCCACTCGGCGCAGTCGCCTTCGGTGTCGATCACGCCGATCACCTCCCGGGCCAGCCGATGTCCACTTTCGTGGGGTTAAGGGGCACATACCCGATATCAGGGTCGCGGTACCGTGCCGAATGGCTTAAGAGGTCCTAACAAAGGCGTTGGACGTGGCGGTGGGTGATCAGACACGTGGCGAGGCCGAGGAACGCTTCGTGGATGTCGTCGCGTCTCTCCC